>JAQVZT010000092.1 GCA_028708055.1 Methanothrix sp. | reverse complement strand
AAGGTTGTAGTTATTGATTCCGCGCCGGTATCGCTATCGAGGTCATAGTACAGGCCGGCGAAGTTCTGTGGATTCCATTCAAAATCACCTGTTGCGATCTGGCTGAGGATCTTCAGCGGGGTGGATGGTTCCGCGAACTGCTCGGAAAAGGCGCTTTTATCCGAGTATGCGTCCTTTTCCGCAGGTGCCTTCTTCTCAGGTGGCACCGGCTCTTTTGGGGAAGCCGTCGCACTGTTTTTTGCGCTCTTTTTTATTGATGAGGATATGGTTTTTAAGATGTCGTTTTGGGCGGGCTCTTTTCCATCAGACTTCCGATCGTCAGGCTCGATGGGCTCATCGAGTGCTTTCTTTTCGATGTTTTCCTCCGGCCCCTCTCTGGCCGGGGCGGTCTCACGGTCACTCTTTCCCAGAGCGTCCTTACTGTCCTTCTTTTCCGAAGCTTGCCCTGCAAGAGCAGCATATTCTCCCGCTTTGAGATACCTGTAATTGTAAACGACATCGCCATGCAGGCCGCTTATCGCCACGAATTTTGCATAAATTGCCATCTCATCGCCATAGCTTGCATCCGGCACAATAAAGCTGCCCGTGCTCTTTCCCTCTGGATTTGTAGAGCGGCCTTCCAGTATTGTGTGGTTATCATATCCGATCAATCCGCTGGTAGGGATATCAGCAAGTGGTGAGGTACAGGTCATGGCTAAATTGATGATTTTGCCCGGCTTCAGGAATTTGGGTGGCACAGTCCAGGTCACCTTGCTCTCGTATGTGCCGGATCCCTCCATGAAACACTCTTCCGACCTATTTACGCTTCCGTGACCCTCCCCATCGCCAACAGTAACCGTCCTTTCCGTGTAGCATGGCGGCAGGTCGATCTCTTTGTCTTTGCTGATAACCGGATCGCCCTGGAGATACCATCCGTCCTCAACGACCTGTGATAGAGCTATGCCGAAAAAAGCGAATAATAAAAAAATTATTATCAATCCCAGCTTCTTAATCATATAAGGTAATTCGAGTTAAAGTATATAATTATATCCAGAGAGAAGACTGATTAAAAATGCATGATATGTTTTTCATCCGTTCTTCTCTCATCGAATTATAATTGCAAAATAGAATCAGAAATATGACACGATATGCAAAATAAATTTAAATATTTTTAGTTTGTGTGGCATTGGCCCTCTCCAGTGCTGAGAGGGCATTGTTCTTGCCTGTCAGTGCGTTTGCATTATCAGGCTCGTGGCTGAGCAGGGCATTGTAGGCTTCCAGCGATGCCTGGTACCTGCCCAGGAAGAACAGGCAATTTCCCAGATTGAGCCAACCTTTTGAAAGAGTGGGATCGAGATTTACCGCTTTAGCATACAATAGAGAGGCCTGCTCGTATGAACCGGTTAGATAGAGGACGTTGGCACTGTCCATCAGTCTCGCAGGGTCCTCGTCATTCGATTTTGAGCTGTTTGTGCTATTGGCACTATTGGCCGCCGCACCGGATGCGGATGTATCTGCAGATGCATCAGCTAATGCAGATGCGGAGGTATCAGTTCTCACCCCTGCGTAAGGAGGGTAATACAGGCCGTGTCTTGCGTAATAGCAATCGCAGTCTCCATAGAGAAAACTGTAGATGTCTGCGTACCATAAGCGCTGCTGCCAGTCTGCCCGTGCAAAGTGGCAATTTGATTTGAAACAGTCCTCAGAACCCTGTGCAGCAATCCAAGACGGCGTGAGCAGGATCACAACCAGGGCGACAATGAATGCTAGCGGCAACCTGTCTTGCGATAAGGCCATATCTCTCCCTCCGGCATAGGTCTCAAATACTGATGAGAATTAAGCACAGATATGATATATCCATTGTGGTAGAGCAAACCGGAGCACCATCGTGGGAGGTAGAATTCTAATATGAATATCGTTATTCGCAATGAGACCGAGTCGGACATTAAAGCGATATCGGATGTCACGATAGCTGCTTTTCAGACTCTGGCAATCAGCAATCACACCGAGCAGTTCATCGTTGATGCGCTTCGGGATAGCAAGGCGCTCACGGTATCGCTGGTGGCAGTTGACGGAAACCGGGTGGTGGGACACATTGCTCTCTCGCCGGTGGATATCTCCGATGGCTCTGCTGGATGGTATGGTCTGGGACCCATCTCCGTCCTGCCTGAGTTGCAGAAGCAGGGAATTGGAAGATCCCTGATGCAGGAAGGTCTGTCCAGGCTGAGGTCGATAGGGGCAAAGGGCTGCATTCTTGTGGGCGATCCGGGCTTTTATGAGCGGTTCGGGTTTAAAAGTCCAAAGAGCCCCTCAATCGAAGGCGTTCCGCAGCAGTTCGTACTTGCGCTGCCTTTTAAGGATAGCCGGGCCAGCGGCAAGGCAATATTTCACGATGCTTTTGCTGCGACCGAATAGGATAGCATAGGGGGCAAAGGGCTGAAGTGGGGGACCGCACCTCTTTGCCTTGGTCATTGAGAACGGACCTCTCTTTGGTTGGGGGTATTGATGAAATTGAGGACACAATTGCGTTAGATTTTGCAATGAGTGAAAAAGCCCACCACTTGGCTGGCGTTCAAGATTGCATCAGATATTGGGCATATCCCTGAAAGGAAAGATCTTCTGCAAAAAATAGGCTTATTCTATACTTTATTTCCCAGTGTATTCATGCCCAATATCGAATATAACGGACAGCTCCCGACAATTCCGGTCGCCAGCAGGATGAGTCCGATGAGCAGAACAAGATACGACCACGGCGTGGCGACCATGTTTGCCATGAATATGTACAGAACGATAATCCCAAGGATGATCCTTGCTGCACGATCGATCTTGCCGACGTTCTTCTCTCCAAACTTCATGATTTTTCACCATAATATGTCTTCAGGGGCTAGAATATAAATTTATTGCAGACATCGCAGGATATCCAATACATTCTTTCATGAACACGCATCAAAGAGATGATGCCATAAATGCGGCGTGATGCTTTGCATTTATAGGCCGCAATCTCTTTATCGTCAGCACACTCTGCATTAGAATTCAACAGGTTTCCAGGCAATAGTAGAGAGCAGAGGATTACCGAATAGCAGAAAAAATCTTATGACTAACGGGAACCGACGGGAGGGAATTGATTGGAGCCGCGCATAAATATTATTACTCTTGGGGCTAAGGATTTGGATAGAGCTATACGCTATTACAGAGACGGCTTGGGCTGGCCGCTCTCCAGCATCAGCGCCGGTGACTTCGCTATTTTCAAGATCAATACCGGGACGGCATTGGCCATTTACCCCCGTCACCTGCTCACAAAAGATGCATGCGTCGAAGACCTGGGCGGTTATGGAGGAGTCACCTTGGCGCAGAACGTCTTAACCAGGGAGGAAGTTGATAGAGCGCTCTCGCAGGCAGTTTCCGCCGGAGGCAGACTTCTAAAGGCGGCAGGCGAAACCGAGTGGGGAGGATATTCCGGCTATTTCGCCGATCCGGACGGCCATCCCTGGGAGGTGGCATACAACCCGTTTTTTGAGCTTCTGCAGGGAAGATTGGCCTTGCCGGACTAGAGGATGAGTCCTTTCTGAGAGGACCGAAGCGCTCAATGAATCCAATGCATAAAGCCGTTAGAGTTGCTCTCAATGAGCACCGGCTGATGGACGCCATTCTGGCCCGTCCTCTCCCGCGATCTTCTGCCAGATGATCATTTCAAGGACAGGGGCAAGCATGATGATCACAGCAGATCGGTCGAGGATCTGACGGGCGTCTTCTCCATCGAGAAGTTCATCCAGTTCTGGGGCAACTCCGCCGGTGGCGCAATCAGCGTTGACTGGCTGCCCTGCGTGTGATTTGCGGTGGATTCAATTTCCCTTTTTGGGTGGCGAGATAGCCGATTGCTGCCCATCGAGCTTTAAGGGTTCAGTCTGAAATCTTCAGATGGCAGTCATCAGGATCGCCATAGGCTAGCCTTATAAAACATGCAATCTCCTCCTGTGCTTCAAAGTAGGAGGAAGAATGACCAGGCAAATTATCGTTCTAGCAGCGATTGCTATGATTCTGATAGGGGTGGCGGGTGCTGCAAATTATATGTACGAGAAGGCATCTGTTAATGGAGTAGGTTATAAGAATGTGGAGATGATCATCTCTACCCAGACGGGCTTTAACGGCCAGAAGCTGGTGGAGAAAGAGGTCGGCTCAGGTAACGTAATCACCGAGAAGACTGAGCTTGAGGCGGAGCGGCAGCTCAACCGGAATTATACCCCAATTGGATCATTTACGGAGCCTGCACGCATTGATCCCGGTCCGGTTAGAGGGCAAGATGGTTATGTATTTGCCCCAGGCCCCTGTAAATGGCCAACCGGAACTTTATGTCCCATCGATTACATCAACTTCACCAAGGAAGCTGAGTTTGAGTATATGCCTGTCTCTTATCAAACTGGAACCTATGACCAGAAGTGGGTTGAGAAACTGTGCGTGCAGAACTATCGGATTGGCGCTGTCCTGACGGAGATGTATACCCACGCCGAACATCTCCAGAAGACCACGGAAGCAAAAACGAGAGGCTATGGCATGGCTTGGAGTATATTTAATATAGATAAGCCTCCGGTAAATTGGCTGGATAATGGCGCTGACGGAAGCTGTCCTGCCTGCTGCACCGGTGTTCTCGAGGCAAACCTGAATAGCAATGTCATCGGCGTTGCCCACATTGGCTGGATCTCCAGGGATCCTTTGGCCGATGATCTGCTCAAGGGCAGGCATGCTGAATACGGCAGATCGGTCGAGGACTTGACTGGCGTCTTCTCCATCGAGAAGTTCATCCAGCTCTGGGGCAACTCCACCTGTGGCGCAATCAGCATTGACTGGCTGCCCTGCGCGTGAATTGCGGTGGATTCAATCTCCTTTTTTGCCTGCGAGACCGACGATTGTGGGATTCTGAACGGGAAAACAGTTTGGGATGACTTGCCTAATTTTTAGGATTTGCTCAGAGATGCATTCGCTTGTCGATCATGAAATGATGGAGGAGGGTGCAGAGTCGGCCAGAGACAATAGGAAACCATCCATAATCCGGTTGAACTCATCTGGCCTGTCCAGCTGCAGCCAGTGTCCTGTGCCGGATACGTTGACATCAGGCAGATCTGGGAGTAGGTTGTGCAAGCTTATGGGCATGTCATTGAGATGAGTTATGACTGATAGCTTTTTTCCAGGAAAGCGCAAAAGCGCTGCTATCGGATCAAAGCTGAGCATTGATCTAAAGCCCCCGATCACGACCTCTTTTTTGATGCTGCGAAGATCTTCTAAGACATTTTCCTGAATGAGTGGATTTGATCCGACAAGCATCGCTTTCCAGTACTCTTCAACTGTCCCGTCATACGAATCCGAATCAAGCGCCGCAAGGAATGGCTCGACCTGCCCGGATGGCAGCTTCCTACCGTCTCCCGATGGATCAGCCAGCAAAAGACCGGCGACTTTTTCCGGATGCCGTCCTGCATATTCAATCGACACCGATCCACCCATGCTGTGGCCCACCAAGACAAATCGCGCAAGTCCCAGAGCCCTGGCAACAGAATCTATATCATTGGCCATCGCCTCAATGGAATAGTCTCCATCTCGGGCTGGATCTGACCTTCCATGGCCGCGCAGATCGATGGCGATAGCCCGGCGATTCTTTCGCAAATGATCAAGCTGGCTGGACCAGTGGCCGGAATTTCCTGCAAGAGAGTGAACGAATAGGACTGGAATGCCGCCAGAGCCGCCATCATCAACGCAAAGGGTTGGAGAGCTGGCCGTAGCCTCAACGCAAATCAATGTCATGATCCACACCACCCAATGGAAACTTCGCCCGGATCTCCCTGCTTCTCAGCACCGGCAGACCTACATCCGCCAGTATTCCCTCGATTCTCTTTCTCTCGGCGGAGCGCAGGGACTTCCGATCGAGATAGGCATAACTGGCATTGGACTTTGAAATGGCTTCTTCCACCACATCCCGGTTTACTCCTGCCATCTGGTAGTTGGAGAAAAGATGCCCAAAAGCCACATTCGCCTCAAAAATCAACTCCGTCTGCCTGGCCACGTAATGCCCGCCGCCAAATCCCAGGAACACAGGGAGATCCCGGCACTCCAGGGCCAGTATCGCCCGAGCTACAGTCTCTGCTGCCTGGCGGTCCTGCCACTCTTTCATGGTGCTTCCTATCTCGGCAAAGAAACAGGGGGTATTCAGGTCCACCGGGCCGTGATGAGTGGCCTCGGCTGAGACCGCGAAACCAGGAAGGGAGATGTTATGCAAAAATGACCTCAGCCCGCAGGCACAGGCCGCGGAGAGATCACACTGGCCCTCTTGTAGCATGCCTGTGAAATGCCCGCCCAGCCAAGGCAGGCCTGCCTTGGCCTCGTGGCGGCTGGCAAAGACCACCATCTCAGGCTTCAGCCCCAGGTCGGCAAGCCGGCCATCCAGGCCGCTGAGCCGGGTCTGCCTTTCGTCATGAATCAGGAGACGCCACCGGCCGAAGGACCGGTAGCCTTCTTCGCATTGCCAGGAGCACAGCTCCAGCAGGCGCTCATAAATATTGGAGCTTGCCGGATCCGCCCGTGAGCAGACTACGACAATTTCGCCGTCTGATGCAATCTTCAGATCTCCTTGCTCACATCCAGCATCTTGGCCACCATCGGCGCATAATCGATCTTGCTGGCCTTTATCTCGGCGAGCGGCATGATCACGAGCATCGGCCTCTCCTCAATCAATCCCAGAGAAGAGAGGGTGCGAAGCTCCTTGTCCATGCGATTCTTCAGGTCGGGATAGCCTGTGGACAGAAAAGCGCCAAAGATCTCTCCCGGCTGCAGATAGCTGAAGAGGGGCGCACCTATCCTGCGGAAGGCCTGATAGACCTGGGCAAGATCCTTCCGGTCATGGCCGTGTCTGATTCGCACATGATAAAAGGACATCAGCTCGCAGCAGATCTTCTGCCAGTCGATATAGGCTTCGCGAGTGAGCAGCCCGCTCTGGAAGAACTTGGTCCGCTTTCCTGAGATGGTTGGCCGGGAGATGCCCGTCCTTCGGGAGAGCTCAAGGTCTGAGAGCATGGGATATTTCACGAAGGAGTAGAGAGTGAGCTTATCTTTCTCTGTGAGGCGCGAGTCCTCAGAGAGGGGAGCTTTGGGCGGGATCACCTCATCGGGAAGATCGGATCTGCCGAGGTCAAACAGGCCGTCTACCGCCAGAGCCGCATCAGCCGAGTAGCTGGATACCTGGAAGGGATAGTGGAAATAATGGATATCCTCCACAAAGCCGCTGCGGTAGTACTCATCGATTATAGGATCAAAGTTCACCCTGAAGTCTGTGAGGCTGGCAGAGTAGAAAGTTGATACTGAATCGGTATCTGTGGCAATGTGCGAGACGCAATTAGGGTAATTCACCCAGTTCTGATAGGAGGAGGAACCCTTCCTCACCTCGAAGGGAGCAGTCGGATTATACTTTACAAATATAGAGGTCAGGATTTCGGCACCTACAGCTTCACCGGAAGGCACATTCAAAAGTTTTATGAGTTTCCAATCTCTAAACTTTCTTTTGCTCTTGAATATCGTTGAGCGATCAACACCGATATTGGACGCAAGATCTATGTCACTGAGCCCCGGATATCTGGCAAGACCATAAAGAACTAACCTCTCCTTTGATGTCAATTTTAGCTGCATTCATCTAAGTTATACATTTTATAAGTATTTATAGATTGCTTATTCTTAGATTTCCAGGTACATCTCTGCTTCATTTACATGAGATCGCGAAATCAATTTTGCCAGAATTCAATAAAGGAGCTATGAGATTGCACTTTTATCATGATATCACATCCTAAATGGAAGGGAGAAGTATTCCCTTCTTCCGACAGAAAATGGAAAATCGTGTCCTGGGATAACAATATCGGAAAGAGAGACTATTTTTCGCATGCTGGCGATGGCAAGGTTACGATCGACGTGCAGAGCCGGAGGAACATCCTTAAGGAAGTTTCCGAAGGTGGGAAGAGCATCGCCTGAGATTACTATTCTCATTTTTTGCATTCCTGTAGAATCAACTTCAATTGCCACGGAAATGCTGTCCATGCTGTGTCCTGGGGTAGCGATGATGCGAACGCCGGGTGCTATGACCGCACCGTCCTTTGCCTCCAGTGCCCGCGCCCGGGAGAACAGATGATTGTTGCCGCAGTGATCTGGATGAGAATGGGTATTGATCAGGATGCTTACCTCCTCCGGATCTATGCCGATTCTCGCCATCTCCCTGCGAATTGTCTCCTCTTCATCTTCTGCGCCGCTATCTACGATAATTGTTTGCTGCCCGCGGGCTATTATTGTCACCGATGATCTGGCGTCCAGGATCCGGCCACTCTCGTCCCTTTTGATCGATCCCGGCTTGACAAGAAAGACCTCGGGCATTTTCTCAGGCGCTCAGGAAAGGTAGAGCTTCTGCAGTTTTTCGCAGACCCTCTCCACCTGAGCGACAGCGGTTCCGATATAACGGTGCGGATCGAGCAGAGCCTCAATTTCTGCGGCGCTCAGATGGGAGCGGACGGTCTCGTTCTCTAAAAGGACCTCAGACAGCTCCCTCTTCTGCTCAAACGCTGTCATGGAGCTCTGGCGCATGATCTCGTGAGCCTGCTGGCGGCCTACTCCCTTCTTGGCCAGCTCGACCATCACGTTCTCTGCCATATTCAGCCCGTGCAGCATAGTCAAATTGCGCTCGATATTCTCGGGACGCAGCCGCAGACGGCTGAGGGTTCGGGTGGCCAGGGTGATCAGGTGGTCAGTGAAGATGAATGCCTCTGGAAAGACGACCCGCTCGCAGCTGCTGTTGGTGAGATCGCGCTCATCCCAAAGGGGAATGTTCTCAAAGGCGGGCAGGATCTGTGCCCGGACGATTCTGGACAGTCCGCAGATCTGCTCAGACTTGATCGGATTTCTCTTGTGAGGCATGGTCGAGGATCCAACCTGCTTCTTGCCGAAACCCTCCTCGACCTCTGCAATCTCAGTGCGCTGCAAGCTGCGCATCTCCACGAAGATCTTGTCCAGGGTGGAGGAGACGAGCGCCATCCAGCAGACCATCTC
>JAQVZT010000091.1 GCA_028708055.1 Methanothrix sp. | reverse complement strand
TCACGGAATTGACATTCTCAGTCACATTTCCCTTGCATATGATTATCGGCGCTCCTGCCTTCCTGGCCACCTCGTAGGCTCTGAAGATATCCGCAGACTGATAGCCGGATAAGACCACGTCAGACGTCCCATTCTGCCAGATTTCTGCAGTATAGACCCAGCAATCTTCGTAAAGGCTACCGGTGTCGATGCGCTTGATTTCCGCACTCTGCAATTCGTTTTCCGCATCTTTGGAGACGATGGATTGATCTCCAAATATCAATATCCTGGAATAGTACTGCATCTTCTCCAGATCTGTTTCGCTTATCTTGCCCGGAGGGACAGTCTCCAGATCAAAATTGCCTGATCCATTGCTCAAAGTGGATATGGATGCGATAGTGCTATAGAGGAAGTCATTTCCCGTAAGGACTCCCGTACCTTCCGGCAGGATCACTTTGACGGATGCTACCTCTTCAGGCATGGGAATGCCCTGAGAGTCCACAAGACGGAATATAAGCGGATATTCGCCGCTCTTTGATGCCATCAGGGTGAAATTGGCAATGCCGGGCTCAACTGGAGTTACCTCCACCATTTGAGCTAATGGTATCACCATAAGCTCTGGAGGAGTTACAATACCTACTGTTATCCTTTCCTTAACATCCAGCATGACGTTGAATGAGCCCCTATAGGTTTTGTTGGCTACAATCCTTTCCGGGACCTTAATATCCACGTTATATCCTCTGACCTCTGCTGCAAAGTCAACTTTAGCCTCAACTGAAGAATTCTTGGACTGGTTGCCCAATGATTTGGCTACGATTGCCATGCTGTTTTTCTTGCCTGGCAATGATGTTTTCACCTGAAGCTTCATGGTATGAACTGTTCCCGGGTCAAGAGACACATCGTATGGAAGGCTTTGCGTTTTATCTCCATCGAGCAAGGTCACTGTCCATCCATCAGGCAGCAGCCCGGAATCTATCGAGGCTACATCCCTGAATACTCCCAGGTTCTTAACAGCCAGCTCAAATTGAGCGATATCGTTGGCATTGGCAGAGAGCTCGGCGGACTTCGCGTCGTCTATGGTCATGCTCACACCATAGCTCTCCTGTCCGATTACGGTCAGGTTGAAATCAATTCTGGTGGGAAGCGAAGGAGGCGCGGTATCAAGCAAATATATAAATCCTGTATACGAACCGGGCAGAGTCTCGGGAGGCAAGGCAAAGTATATTTTTATCTCAGCTTGATCCTGAGGCTTGAGAGGCTTGTCTTCCGGCATATCCAGGAATATGTAATCTTTGGCGGTCCCGCTTACATCGGTTTTTGATATCTTGAGGATCGTAGCATCTCCAATATTTGTCACTTTAAGAGTTCTCTCCTCCAAGTCACCAGAGTGGAGTACAACATCGAATCTTTCCTTGTCTGGTTCCAGCTGGGCTGAACTGGAAGCGATCAGCAGGAATAGAATAATGATCGGGTATATTAGCCTCATCTAACACCACACGACGGCATACGCCAGATTTTGATATAGATAGTATCCAACTGCCTTTTCCATTTATAAATTCTCACTCAAAGGATTAAATAACCTTCTCCTCTCAATGGGCTAATTTATATCTGTTATGCATCAGATCATCTGCCTGGTGTTTGCTTTGGACCCTGAAAAAGCCTTTCTGGTAGCCACGCCCTTCAAGAAGCGCGGCAAGAGCAGCCTGAAGATCAGCGACTTCATCTTTGCCCTATCCCTCGACCTGAAATGGGGTCCGCCCGAGAAGGTTCGCGCCCTTCTGCGAGAAGCAGAGGCAGAAGGCATGGTAAAGATGGAAGGTGAGATGGTAGTTGCTGCCTTCGATGCTGCGGCAGTGGTAGTTCCCCTGGGATTCAAGCCATCCACAGAGGAAGGAATACTTGATCAGGCCATCCGGCTCATAACATCTCATACCGGAATGAGCAGAAAGGAAGTCATTGCCCTTGCCAATGAGAAGCAGGATTCGCTCAAAAAGCTGGTTGAGCTTGATGCGGTGGTGCTGCTGATCGCCAGAGAGATGGGAATTGACGTCAGCGAGCTGGCAGCAAGCGCCTACCAGAATCTGCTGGCCCGAGGAAAGGAAGTGATGGGCGCCTGCAGCCCTGCGGAGTCGCAAGCTTAATCTTATATGGGGAAGGGAAAAGGCAATTATGACCTCCAGGGTTCTATTCACGACAGTCTATAGAAATGGCTCCGAGCCTTACGACTACATCGGAGCCAATACCAGGTCCTGGTTCAGATTCTATTGGCCGCGCATCCAATCATTTGGCCTGCGCTTTTTAAAGCAGAACATCCCTGAGCTGGAGATCCTGGAGTTTCCCACCTGGGATGAGTACAAAAAGAAGCTGCAAGAGGGTTGGGATGTGGTGGGCCTCTCGTTTTACCTGAGCGAGACCCATGAAGCAGTGGAAATGGCAGATGCAGCGCGATCCGCCGGGGCAGGCGAGGTTTGGGCGGGAAACTACGGTGCTCTGACCACGGCGATTCAGGATAAGTTCGATAGGATCTTCGTCGGCTATTCCGAGAGAGAGGTTGCCCCCTATTTCGGACGGCAGATCAAGGATATAATCCACCCGCCGCTCATTGAGTATCTCAATACTCCATTCAATATCAAGCTGAATATCTACGGCGTTCTGTTCACAACTCGCGGCTGTCCGGTGGGCTGCAAATTCTGCCAGACTCCGGTCTTCTGCAATAAACCCAACATCATACCTCTGCAAAGCATCGAGAGGGTGCTGGCCTACTACAAAGAGCTGGGCATCAATGTGGTCCTGATCGAGGACGAAAACTTCGGATGCAACCGCCGCCATGCAGACGAGGTGGTCCGGCTCCTGGATAAGTATCAGATGGTCTGGGGCTGCATGGCCAGAGCAGATTATCTGCGAAAGAAGATAAATGACTGGGCGGACATGAGGAAAAAGAACGGCAGAAAGGTAGCAGGATTTGGCGGCGCGGCCATTGGCATCGAGAATCTGCATCAGGAGCGCCTGGACGATATCAAGAAGAAGGAAGGAACTGAAGATATCCTGGAGACGGTGCGCATGCTGCGATCCCGGGGCCTGGGAACAGTCGGCTATTACATGATCGGCTTTGAAGAAGATACCAAGGATTCGCTTCGAGAGGACATAAAGAAGCTCGCCGCCTTAAAGCTGGACATAACCCAGATCTGCGTAATCACTCCCCTGCCTCAGACCCCAATGTGGAAGGAGATCGAGGAAAAGTATGGCATCTGGGATCAGGACTATCATAATTACGACGGCAAGCACATGGTCTGGAATCATCCTCACATAAAGCCTGAGGAGTTTTCTGGGGTCTTGGACTGGTCCCTTAAGCAGGTTTATCCCTGGCAAACGCCCATTCGCACCTCCGGTCGGGTTTGGGGAAATGCCTATCACTATGGCGGCTGGGCGGGAGTAAGAGAGGTTGCCGCCTATATCATCCGGGCCAACAGGTTCAACTGGAATTCCGGTCCGCGATTTTTGAGCTTGGATGAGGCAAAGATCCCGAGCGGAAAGGCGCCGGAGATGGAGAGAGCAAAGCAATAGCAGGCATAGATAAGGCGAAGGCAGAAAGCATAGGCAGAAGGCATCGATGAAAGTACTACTACTATCTTCACCCATCGTCCAACTCGATTTTGATCGCATCGCCCGCGTTCCCAATCTGGGCCTGGTCTCCTTGGCGGCCCATGTTGATGACCTCTGCACGGTGCATGTGGCGGATATCCACGGCCTGAAAGACCACCGGGAATACGTGAGACGTATTGCAAACGATTACGATCTGGTGGGGCTGACCGCCATGAGCTTTCAGTATCAAGAAGCTCTGGCCCTGGCTAAGATCGCAAAGGATTCCGGCGCAGAGACGGTCTTCGGCGGGTATCATCCCACCCTGGCGGCAGAGGAGATCGGGAACGGCAAGGATGCGTCTCTTATCGATTACATTGTGCGGGGCGAGGGCGAAGCCACCTTCCGGGAGCTGGTGCAGTCCAAACTTGCTGCAAAGAGCCCGCGAGGCATTCTGGGGCTCTCCTATCATGAGAGCGAAAGAGGAGCCAGAGGCAAGATGGTCCACAACCCCCCAAGGCCTCTGCTAAAGGTGGAGGAGATCGCCATGCCAAATAGGGATGCCCGTCTCATCACCAAGGGGTTCTACAGCTTCGATGTGCCAATCGATTGCGTCGAGACGAGCCGGGGCTGCACTCAGGGATGCAAGTTCTGTTCCATCAATCTAATGTACGGCCGCAGGTTCCGGCGATTTTCTGTCGAGAGGGTAATCGAGGACATTCGGGATGCTGAGGCGCATGGAGCAGGCTCCATCTTCTTTCCGGATGACAACATCACACTGGACCCAAAGAGGCTTGAGAAGCTATGCCAGGCAATAATCGACGCCGGGCTCACTCACCTGCGCTACAAGACTCAGGCATCCGCCTCGGGAATAGCCTCCAGCAAGAAGCTCGTTGATAAGATGGGCGAGGCTGGATTTGACGGCGTCTTCCTGGGCGTGGAGAGCATAAACAGGAGAAACCTGGAGTTCCTGGGCAAGGGGAAGATGTCCAATGATGCTGATAAGGCTGTCCAGTACCTCCATGATAATAATATAATAGTTTCCACTGGCCTGATCGGGGGCAATCCAGATGACGATGAGGAGGACCTGTGGGAGAACTTCCGTCTGGCAAGGCGTCTGAAGGTGGACTTCCCCATCTTCTACATCTCCACGCCCTATCCTGGAACGGAGATGAGAGCCGAGCTGGAGGAGATGGGCCTGGTCACAAACAGCGACTTTACCAGATACGATGGGCTTCATGCCAACCTCAGAACCAAACACCTCTCCGAGGAAGAGGTGCAGTTCATCACCTGGCAGATGAATGCCCGCTACTATGATCTGGAGTGGATGAGGTACAATAAAGTCAAGAAGCTCTATCCCAAATGGTTTGCCCGCGAGATTCGCAGGCTGGCTCCCTTCTATGCCAGGAGAAAGCTGGACCTGGCTTTAGGAAGGAGGACCGTGCGCGACTTCTTCCTGGAAGATTTAATGAGCGGGGAGATGTGCAAAGGCGTGGTTTAGCTGCCATTCCGGGGAATAGTCACAGGCTTTAGACTGGGGCTACAGGCTGTGGCCAAATCCCAGATGCCCGCCAATTTATTGGTGGGAGCAGTCACCATCGATATCTTTACCTACAATAGGCCACCTCAGGGCAAGAGGTAATTGATATGTTTCCAGGACTTTCAGGTTTAGGCGGAAGGGGCGGCTTGAGCCCCAAGAAGATGAAGGGCATGCTCAAGAACATGGGCATAAATATCGATGAGCTGGAGAACGTCTCCGAGGTCGTCATTCGTATGCCAGACAGGGAGATCGTCATCTCCAATCCGTCGGTCGCGATTATGGACTCCCATGGCACGCGCAGCTACCAGATATCCGGCGAGGAATCTGAACGGGCGCCTTCTTCTGCCGTCGGGGAGGCGCCAGCCGAGGTACCAGTGGAGATTTTAGAGTCCGACGTCCAGCTGGTAGCATCACAAACTGGTGCGGATCTTGCACAGGCAAAAGCGGCCCTGCAGGAGTCTAAGGGAGACCTCGCTGCCGCCATAATTAAACTGTCATCGAAATAGACCCATGACCTATGTACGGCACCATTCGCGACCCGGTTCACGGTGCAGTCCAGGTCGATGAGCTGGAATGGCATCTCATTCATTCCAGGCCGGTGCAGCGACTCAAGGGCATCAAACAGCTCGGCCTTGTGGATGCAGTCTATCCGGGTGCGATTCACAGCAGATTCGAGCATTCTCTGGGGACCATGCACATGGCCGGGCGGATGGCCCGGCACCTGGCCCTTTCCGGAGAAGAGACGCGAAAAGTGCGCCTGGCCGGGCTCTTGCATGACCTTGGGCACTCGGCACTCTCTCATGCCGTTGAAGGGGTTCTGCGCCGAAACCCGGACATTCAGCCAGTCCACTCAGGCAAGCGCGTCTCCAGACATGAGGAGTTCACCCGCCAGATCATAGCGGCTCATCCTTTCGGGGAAAACGTCCTAGAAGTGGCAGAGAGGGACTTCGGCAACGCTGATGAGCTATTTTTAGAGGTCGCAGATATCGCTTCCGGAAAGAGGCCACCTCTCGGCCAGATTATTGTAGGCGACCTGGATGCAGACAGAATCGATTTCCTTTTGCGCGATTCGCATCATTCGGGCGTCTCCCTGGGCCTCATAGATACTGACCAGATACTGGAATCTCTGACCATCAGAGACGGGAGGGTCGTTCTGGCGGGCCATGGTGACTACCGGGCTGAGATGTCTCATACCGCAGCGGAGTCGATGCTCATTGCCCGGTCCCATCACTACAATGCGCTGATCTATCATCCCACAGTTCAGTCCATCCGGGCTATGCTTCTCGCGGCGCTGGAGAGGGCCTTGAGCCGGATAGATGCAGATGAGGCCAGACGGAGCATAATCCTGTTCTTTCAGGAGTTTACGGACCCGGACCTGTTGGAGTTCATCCGCTCGAAGGGAGATGACACCTCTCGTGAGCTGCTGGACCGCATAAAATACGGTCGGCCGTTTCCTCTGGCAGCCAGATTTGATCACAGGTCTCTCTCGCCGGAGATCAGAATGGCTCTCTCCACAGTCTCCCGCAATGGACATATGAGAAAGCTCTTCGAGGATGCACTGGGCAGGAAATATGAGGCTCTCGTCGATGTCACAGTGGGCAGCGGAGTTCCCAGGTCCATGAGAACCGAGGCAAACGGGTTTTTTTATGATGAGTCGGCCCTAGCAGCGGGCCTTGTGAGATCTCTGACTCGACAGATTGCCATCTCCTTCTTCTCGGACCATCAGACCGCCATCTCAATAGAGGAGGTAAATGGTCAGGCGCAGCGTCTTCTCTCCTTTATCCGCACAGAGAGCTATCTTCCTATCGACGGACTGCTTCTGCTATTTTATACCCTGCATCAGATGCTCTCCGAGACTTACGGCCAGAAGATCCTTGTTCCCAGGATTCGAAACTTAACCTGGCTCTACAGGACTGTGGCAAGGCTAAAGGATCTGGGTCCGGCGGAGCTGCGCGGCCTATTTGACTACGCCTTCCATTCCGACTATGGCTTTCCCTACAGCGAGAAGCTATTCGAGGACATTCAGATATTGGTTGCTGGCGGAATGATCTACCAGGACGACCGGCACTACGAGCAGAATTCCCGCTGGCTCTTGCGGTACGAGTACATGCTAACTGCCGAGGGCATAAGATACGCTGAAAAGATGGCTGGCTCTTACCGCAAAGAAGCCGAGGCACTGGCTAATTATCTCCGCCTGGAAAGGCATACCATTCCTTACGATGTGGTGAGCCTTTATCTCAGGAGATACAGCGGATACGCGGCCAAAAAGGTTCAGGATAAAAAATTGGATTAATTGAACTGATGCAGCTTGTAGGGAGACTGCTCGTAAGTCTCAACTGGAGTGGATGGGCTCCATGCATCGTTCAGGAATTGATAGATGCTCTCGCCTGTCCAGGCTACAGTCTTGTCCTTTCCTGCTGCACTGGCAGTGTAAACTGGAGAGGTAGCTTTGGGTGAGGTGTAATTATCGTTCGCGAAATCGTAAATAGAATAGCTGGAGTTCTCCATAGTGGTGTTGTTGCGGGTCATGTTCCTCTGAACAGCGGTGGCCTCGCTTGCCAGTGGAGCGGCAAAGCTGCTCGGCGTCCAGCTATCGTTGAGGAAAGAAGCCATGGATGGCGTGGTTATCAGCGATGTTTCCGCGGGTGACGGCATGGCAGCAAGGTTATCCTTCAAAACTGTTGCCGAAGGAAGAGCTATAACAGCAGGCAATAGCCCGCCCAGAGCTACCAGAGCAAATAACACAAGTATAATATGTCTCATGGGGCCCTCATTATCCATCAGGTGTGCATAAAGCTTTCCGTCGGAAAAGCCAGCCTCAGACAATGAAATTAAATAGCTTGATAATAATTTCTAAGCGCCTGCATGCTAAATGATATCGTTTTTCTCTAAATCCGAGTCGGGCAGTCTCTCGGGCAGGCTCTTCAGTTCAGCCGTTGTCGCCTCGGGATGGTGGAGCAGGTATGCTGCCACATCTTTGCGATGAACCAGGCGGCAGTTGATGCAGCTCCAAAATCTCTTTCCTTTCCTGGTTCTCACATAGCTGCCAAGCTCTTCGTCCTTGCAGGGGTATAATGGGCAGAAGCAGTGGGTGCAATCCTGATCTGGGAAGTGATGGCAGGGATAATACTGGCAATTGTCTTTGCCGGTCGCCTCTGCCGGAAGGTCGGCCACCTCCCGAATCTTGCACGGGTCATCGGTCACCAGGCCGTCTGCTCCCAGGCGGAGAAGCCATCTCGCCTCGTCCCGGCTATTGACGGTCCAGGGAAAGACTGAAATGCCCTGCTGATGAGCTTCTTTGATCATCCTCGCATTGACTCTTTCAGGAAAAATGGCTCTCGCTTTTGCCCAAACGGCCAGTTGAACGGGATTTATGGGCAGAGATGAGATAATGATGCCCGTCATGAGGTCAGAGATGTCAGAAAGCTCGCGCAAGCTGCTATGATAAAAGGAGGTTACTATGCTCTTCTTAAGGGTCAGGTCTTCGGCCACCAATCCCTCCAGCCCCTCTTCCTTCATCTCCACAACCAGTCCCAGGTCAAGCTGGCCGGCGAGATGAACTGCCTGCTTTAGAGTCGCTATCTGCCGGTCTTCCGAACTGCTGCCTGCCGGGCCTTTCACAAAAAGGGCCTTCAGCTCCTCAAGGTTGAGGTCTCCAACGAGGCCTTTGCCATTGGTGGTCCTGTCTACGCTCTCATCATGCATCAGGACGAGTTCGCCATCGCGAGATAGCCTTACATCCAGCTCAACATAGTCTGCTTTGCACAGGGCGGCAGCTCTAATGCCTTCCAGGGTATTTTCCGGGGCGGGCGCTGCCGCCCCCCGGTGCCCTATCACTAAAGCCATTAACTCTTAAAAGAGAGCCAAATATATCAATATATCATTTTATGCATAAAGCTGGCAAAGGATTATCTTTCGGAAGGAGAAGGGCTGGATTGAATGATGGAAAATCTTGAAAGATTTTGCGGCCTGTT
>JAQVZT010000090.1 GCA_028708055.1 Methanothrix sp. | reverse complement strand
TATCCGGCCTGGATTCCGCAACTCTAGAGCAGGCGGGGATAATAGCAAACTTTTTCGCAGGCGTACTTCTGGCTTCGGAGTACTTCCTTATCAATGACAAAATCAATAAAATAAATAGCTATTTGGAAACTCATTTATCGAATGCCTACAGCAGGCTCTCCAAGAATATCAAGACATTTGCAAAATGGAATAGAAGATTGATAGTCTTTGTGCTCTTGCTGGTCATATCCTTCTCCATCTATCAAGAAATATTTTATTCCACATCAACCTTGCGAGAATACATCATATACTATTTCGATTTCGCAAAGATCATCCTATTGCCTCTGCGCAGAGCGCTGCTGACATCTCTGGCAATCCTCGCGGTCATGTTTATGATCCTTTACCTGGCGCGGTCCACGCCCAAGAAGATGATTGGCGCAATTGCAATCCTGCTCTTTACCTTTGGCAATCTGCTCCTCTTTCTCAGCACCCTGGTCCTGTGATAGCAAATCCTGCGGCAAAATCCAAGAGCAAAGGATTCATCATATGAGACACGAAGGGAAACGCTGCTAAAAGGCTGAAAGGCCAAAGAATGCTTCAGCTACCGAGTTGATCCGAAATGTCCCTGGTCATTGCACTGGCAGCCAGCCGGGAGGCTGTGATAGGAGCCGATAGAAGAGCCATCGCCTTTCTGGGCTCCTGCCCCACGCTGGAAGAGGAGCTGTATTCCGGGCAGATTAAAGATGATCAGCAGCTTTTGAATAGAGCCAGAGAGCTTGGAGCTGCTTTGCAGATCACCAGCAACAGGGAGAAGGTCTGGAGGCGGGGGGATCTGCTGGTGGGTGAGGTCACCGAGATCTCTGTGGTGCAGTCTCGGCGGCGGAGAATTTATCTCACGCCCGGAGCCAGCCTGCAGGTAGATATCACCAGCGGCGGAATCGCTAATGGAAATGCAGATGGCAAAGCAACTGGCGAAGCGCGAATCAGAGCCTGGGACGGTATTGGGTGCACGATCTTCGGCAATCGCTTTACTCAGAAGCTGGCTTATGACGAGGCCAGAAAGGCGGGCGGAAAAGTAAATGAGCTGCTCATCAAGAGCATACTGGTCAAGGCCGGAGAGAGCACTGCATCGGTAAGCCGGGAGAGCACGGTTCTGCGAAGCGATACCAAGCAGCCCGATCCCAGAGCAGCCATTCTCAAGGCTCTGGAGGAGGACTGCAAAGAGAGCGGCTGGAGGCTATGCGCTCCGCAGTGATACTGGCCGGGGGCAGAGCGCGGCGACTGGGTGAGGAAAAGGCTCTCCTGGAGTTTGATGGTAAGCCGCTCATCTGCTGGACGGCGGAAAAACTCTATCAGATCGTGGATGAGATAGTAATAGTGGCACAGAACCGGACTCACGCTGAGCGGCTGGAGGAGACGATCTCAAATTTCTTGAATTCCGCTCCAATTGTAGAGCCCGAAATGAGAATCAAGCCGCAAGCTGCGCCCGAAGTCGCCTTCACCTGGGATCAGGTGGCGGGATTCGGGCCGGTGGCAGGCCTTCTGGCAGGGATGGAGAAAGCCCGCGGGAACCTTGTTTTCGCCACAGGATGCGACCTTCCCTTCTTGAATCCTGAAGTCATCGAGAGGCTCTTTGAGCTGGCAAATGAGGAAAGCTATGATGCGGCGGTGCCGGTGCGGCCAAATGGATATTTCGAGCCGCTTCATAGCGTCTACCGCCGGGAGAAGATGCTATCTGCCTGCGAGAGGGCTCTGGAGAGGTCCGAGCGCGGGATCTTTTTCCCGCTTCAGGAGATTGCCGTCAAAAGAATTCCTGTTGCAGAGCTGCGCCCCATCGATCCCGATCTCCTCAGCTTCTTTAATCTGAATACCAGAGAAGATCTGGGGAAGGCCAGAAAGCTCTGGCCGGGCTGCAAATAGGGATCCGTAAGCCGGCTAACTGCTCGGACTCTGTAAATATGGATTGCTTATTATGGATGCCTATTTCAGCTAAAAGATCTCCGCTGCCTTTTTCGAACCCTAGAAGTAGTGCTTTAGAATCTGATAAATTATGTAAACTATCACCACAAAGAGCACTATTCGCATGAGCCACCAGAAGGTGTTCCAGAGGAGAACTGCTGTGAGAACCGCCAGCAGTATCAGGACCAGATTCTTCTCGCGGCTCAGGGCCGGGCGCGGCAGGCTGAAATTACGCCTTTGCATGCCTGGACATCAGCAACGGTGGTATTAATGTTTTCCCTTGCGGGATAAAACCTCCGAACCAAAAGCATTATACATCCCCATTCCTCTGTGGGGGTGGTGAATGTGCATTGGATAAGCTTGAGCTGGTGATGAGAAATACTGAAGAGATAGTGACGGTGGACGAACTCAAGGGCCTTCTAGAGCAGGGTAGCAGGCCGCGCGCCTATGTCGGCTACGAGACAAGCGGCAAGGTGCATCTGGGCCACATGCTCACAGCCAATAAGCTCCTGGATCTGCAGAAGGCGGGCTTTGATGTCGTGGTCCTGCTGGCCGATCTGCACGCCTTCCTCAACGAAAAGGGATCTCTGGAAGAGGTGCGGAAGATTGCAGACTACAACCGGGACTGCTTCATGGCCCTGGGCCTGGACCCGGAGAGGACGCAGTTTGTTTACGGCACCGACTATCAGCTCAAGCCGGACTACATGCTCAAGATCCTTCAGATGGCCAGGAATACAACCCTCAACCGAGCCCGGCGGAGCATGGATGAAGTGAGCAGAAATGCGGAGAACCCCATGGTCTCCCAGATGATCTATCCGCTCATGCAGGCTATCGACATCGCCGACCTGAAGATCGACCTGGCGGTAGGTGGCATCGACCAGAGGAAGATTCACATGCTGGCCCGCGAGGAACTCCCGCGTCTGGGCCTGCCCGCGCCGGTGTGCATGCATACTCCGCTCATTCCGGGACTGAACGGCGAGAAGATGTCCTCCTCCAAGGGAAACAACATTGCGGTGGACGAGCCGGCTGAGGACGTGGAAAAGAAGATCAAGAGCGCCTACTGTCCTGCCAAGGTGGTGGAGAACAATCCGGTCTTGGCCATATGCAAGTATCACGTCTTCCCACGCATGGAAGCTGGCATGACCATCAAGAGGCCGGCCAAGTTCGGAGGGGATGTCTCCTATCAGAACTACGAGGCGCTGGAGGCGGACTTCGTATCCGGGGCGATGCATCCGATGGACCTCAAGAAGGCAGCGGCGGAGTGCATGAACGAGATACTGGCGCCGGTGAGGGAGAAGATGGTGGGGTGAAAACATTTTATATATTTTTGCAAGAATCTTTAAGGTGCTCATATAATATGATACTTCATCTTAGTTGCTTTGGATGACCAAGAGGATTAATATGGAATCACAATTGCAGGTCATTCGTCAAGATAAATCACTTTCATCCGTTGATTTAGAAAATATAATTAAAAATTTTGCCCGAAAAGGATGCAGGAATGAAAAAAGCTTAATAGATTTTAAAGAGACATTTGAAGATTCCCCAAAGCATTGGCTTGATTTATGCAAGGATATCGTGGCGGCAAATAATTCAGGCTGCTCACTATTAATTTATGGTGTGGATAATAATGGTAATATCAAAGGTTGTGATATGAAAACAGAAAAACTATTTGATCCTTCAAGAATTCAAGACAAGCTCAATAAATATATTTCAAATGAACTTCCCGTTGAGTGTACAGTTGTTAATTGCCAAGGGCGCAAGATATATGGTTTGAGAATAAAACCAACTGGTCATCTAATTATTTTTGATAAAAACGGTCAATATGATAATAAGGGCAAACCGACAGTTGTTTTTCGGGAAGGAGTTTTATATGTAAGGTCTCATTCTGAAAGTAGACCTGCTAGTCAGTATGAATTAAATAAAATTATTGAAAATATAACAATGCAGCATGTTAGAGGCCTTATTGCAAAAATAGAAAAGGTGGCCTACGCACCACAAGGTTCAGCAATTAATATTATCCCACCTGGAAAAACCAAAATAAATCTTTCAGTTAAGCTCGATCCTAATAATCCAGAGGCCATCCCAATTAAGCCAGTCTTGGACGATGAACCTTTTGTCGATGCAATTCAAGAAGCAACGGCTCAATTAAAGACATGGAAAAGCAATTATGAGCATAGAGTTGAACGGAGTCTACTTTCAAAATGGTATTTTGACTCGGATAAGTCTGAATGGAATGAAGATCTATCGATTTTTTGCCTCCATAGTGCTCTCTATACAGGAGGATTTACTCACTATTGGGCAGCCCGTCTATCGCGAGAAAACTTAGAAAAAATCATTCTAGCAGAGATTAAATTAAATAAGTATTATTCATTCAAATCTATTGCATATATTGTTCCTTCATTCTTTTGGAATGATAGAATTAACATTCTAGACTATATGGATCAAATAACTAAGCACTTAAGTATAAAAAATTTAATTATTAGATTGAAAAGTTTTAATAATTTTAAAAGATATGAACGTCGAGCAAGAATATATAATGGTAATTTGAAATATGAAGGAGAGCAAGTTGATTTCAACAGACTAACATTTGAAGACGCAAAAGGCTTATTTGAAAGAATTCAAGATAAGGAATCAAAATGCCTGCTAAAAACACAAGAACGACTCCTAGGACATCAGCTTGATATTTTTCTGCATACACCCGATGCAACGCAAAATGAGTCTGAAGGTCTATTTGATAAATTAAAGCTTGAAGAATATTGACGAGATATTTAGAAGAATGGGCTAGAAAACATAATTAACGAAGCGCGCGCTGGCGCACTTGCGCAGGCAGGCCCTGACCGGGCGAGCGGCTCAACCTGCAGGCACTGGCAGGGCATGAGAATTCAGTCCATCCTGAGCGCTTTGAGGCAATGCAAAAGCAATGACCTGCTATCAGATGGCAAAGAATAATTACCTTTGAGGAGAATTAGCTGCTACATGAACTCTGCTGTAGGAGCAAATCTATCCAAAGAGATAGTCAGTGCCAGGTCCAGAATCTATCACTTCTCAGTAGTGATTGAAAAGGATAAGGACGGATACTTCGCATTCGCCCCGGAATTGCAGGGCTGCTATACACAAGGCGAAACCTACGAAAAAGCTATAGAGAATATTCGAGATGCGATTCGTCTTCATGTAGAGGATCGACTGGATGGCGGAGAGGAAATCCCTCAAGCAGAATCAATCAGCCTCACATCTCTGGAAGTTGCGGTATGACCTGCAAGCTCCCCAGGGTGAGCGCGGCGGATGTGATCCGCGTCCTGGAGAGGGCAGGCTTTTATCTGGTCCGGCAGAGTGGCAGCCACAAGATCTACAAAAATGCAGAAGGCCGGAGAGCCACTGTACCCTATCATTCCGGCAAGGAGCTTCACCCCAAGATCCTAAAGAGCATTTTGGTGGATGCTGATCTGACAATTGACGAATTTCTAGATCTCATGAAATAGCGAACAATGATTTAGTGCCAGGAAGACGATGGTACCTGTCCAAGCCCAAGAGCACCGGCTCGCCCAGGCGCTCCGCCGCCGCTCCCCCACGTGCATGTGCACGGGCAGGGGCAGGCCGGAGCGAGCGGCCACGCATGCGGATTGAAGCGGCACATAAGGAAGCAAAGCGAAAAGACTAATAGGTAGATCTATAGCAATCTAAATAATGGAAACAGCACTGTCAAAGAACGGCGTGCTTATCCGGTTGCCCGATGAACGATGGGTGCATTTGACAGAGGGTCACTCTGAAATGGCAGGACGCTATTCGGATGTCTTGGAAACCATCGAGAGCCCTGATGCAGTCTATTCAGGCAACTCTGGGGAACTCCTGGCAGTAAAAGAGATCCAAACAGATAAATATATAGTAGTAGTCTACAAAAAAATAAGCGTAAAAGACGGATCTGTGATAACTGCTTTCCAGAGCAGCAGGAAAAGGAGCTTGAGAGGAGAACCAAAGTATGGCAGCGGCAGAAATAGATAGCATCGAAACGATATCGGCATTGCTGCCTCATCTTCTGGATATATCTCAAAAGAAGATCTGGGTCGACTACGACGAGGAGGCCGATGTGCTATACGTAAACTTCAAAAAGCCCAGCCATGCAGACGATTCAGAAATTACCGATGACGATGTTATAATCAGGTACGAAAAAGGGAAAGTCGTGGGAATGACATTCCTAAATGCCAGCAAAAGGCAGGGACATTAACCTTTTAATCGGCCGCATATTTTGGCTGCCAAAAAGCAGCGTATATTGCTATCCTAATTAAGGCTGCCTGCCCAAAACCAAAAGCACCGGCCCACCCGATCGCATCCTCGCCGCTCCCCCACGCGCAGGCGCATGTGCACGGACGCGGGCAGGCGCAGGCCGGGGTGATCTGCCGCGCTTGCGTTAGAAAGCAGTGCACGAAAATGCGTGGCAAGCCGCGTCCTGTCAAGATGAACCTGGATGGGCAACTGGAATTCCGGCTAAAGTTTAAATCCTTTTTCGAAAAGGTCAAATGCCATAACCTCACACTCTTTAGAGAGAGGAAGAGAATGAATGACCAGATGCAGCCCATCCGTGAAAAGATAATTGGCATTTTGCACAGAAATGATGTAAAGAGGGCATCATTTTTTGGCTCAATTGTGAGGGGAGAGATGACCGAAGAGAGCGATGTGGACCTCCTGGTGGAGTTTATTGGCAAAAAGAGCCTACTGGATATTGCCCATTTAAAGAATGAACTTGAAGATGCCATCAACAGACGAGTAGATGTTCTCACCTACAAATCTCTGCACCCCTATCTCAAAGAGAGAATTCTGGCCGAGCAGGTCCCCATATTATGAAAAAAGACCCGGCGGTTTTCCTTAGCCATATTTTGGACAGCATACAGCTCATCGAGAGCTATTCCAGGGGAAAGACTGAGCTGGATTTGATGAATTCAGTTGGCCTGCAGGATAAAATCATCCGAAGGATCGAGATAATAGGCGAAGCTGTGAAAAACCTGCCTTCAGATCTGAGAAAAGACCACCCTGAGGTTCCCTGGAGAGATATGGCAGGAATGAGGGACATTGTAGTTCATCAGTATTTTGGAGTAGATCTTGAGTCCGTTTGGAAGGCGGCTACCGTGGATTTTCCTGAGCTTAAGGTGAAGATCAAAAAGATTCAAGAAGAGCTTGGCAAAGAGACCAAGTAAATGAGATACAACAAGCATCAGTTCAGAGATTCAAAACCAACAAACCCAGAATCGCAGTGCGATAAAATTTGCCGAGAGCATCAATCCGCTCGAGCGTTCCGCCGCCGTCTTCCCCTCACGCTGGCGCACGGATGCGAGCGCGGGCAGGCGCAAGCCGGGGCGAGGGGGCTCGCTTGCTAGCGAAGGTAGCGCAAGAAGGACTAAGTGAGATGAACGGACAATCCAATGATGCCTGATTATCTGGATTGTCAAGTTGCAGGATTATGATCCTATCTTTTAAGCCGGTTAATCCTGAGCATAAGTTTATTTCCCAAGAAATGCCTTCTATCATCTGGATGCTGCCGATAAAAATAATAGTAGAAAAACATTCGGATGGCTATGTCGCTTATCCTATAGGCATCAAAGGCATCGTCGTGGGCGAAGGCGATACATATGAAGAAGTCCTTGCCGATGTGAAATCTGCCATCCGATTCCACCTGGAAACCTTTGGCCAGGAGTCTCTTGAAACAGATGGTATCAGAGAGGCCTTCCTGGCTGAAGTGATTGTGTGACGAAGCTGCCAAGAGACGCGCCGATAGCAAAGGTAATTCGGGCACTGGAAGCCTTGGGCTTTGAGATAATTCGAGAAGGCAATCACATTTCCATGTGCAGAATGAATCTGGATGGGAGCAAGACGCCTTTGACCATTCCAAACCATAAAGAAATCAAGAGCTCTACGCTAAAGCTGATCTTAAGGAAGGCAGGAATTACAAGAGAAGAATTTCTCAAAGCTAATAACGATTTGTGATTTCAGCATCGACAAAGATGATTGTTCCTGTCTTGATATCAAAGGGCATCAAACAGGCTCCAGATCAGGGCTCTCAATTATCTCATCCAGCCATTGTCCATTCTGAATTTTTATGATGCCGTAAAGCTGATCGACAGGATTTTTCTTCACTTCAATCTCGACCAGTTCGCCATCTTTTAAATCTAGCCTTTCCAATGGCCTCAGGACGCTGTTCTCATAGATTGCTTTAACAAGCATTAAAACCACTATCAGCCATTTGTCGCAGAAGATTAAAAACCTGCCTATTTTGGCTTTAGAAGCTTTGAAGATAATCTCTCTTTTCTTCAGCTCTTCCTTTTTCTTGCAGGCCACCCGCCGCAGGAATGCTTGCGCTCCAGCAGGTCCAGCAGCCAGGCTATAGCCCACCTCACTCGCATAAGCATATCCGTGCGAATATACCACTTTCCAAAGCGATGCATGGGAACGGATGGATCCTGAGCGACTTGATGGCAATTCCTGAAATGAATGCATCCTTCTCAGGTTCACCCGAGCGCTCCGCCGCCGTCTCCACCTCACGCTGGCACACGGATGCGAGCGCGGGCATCGGCATCGCGGGCCAGCACTCGAGAGATCCTTCGCAAGGCTAGGCAGCAAATGCGAGAGCGAGCGCGGCGCATGGGAAGCGGCTCTATGGCATTTTCCTTAATACTATGAAGAATGTCATAGAACGCTTTCTCGATTCCGATCTCCACTAGAAATATAATAAAAAGGTAGATAAAATAGAGAGAAGCGCATATGCCTCCCTTCAGAATTCCAGGTTGTCGAACTCTTCCAACTCTTCTTTTGTGACGAACTCGGGCCAATCAGCAGCTCGAACCTTCAATATGAATCTTCTGCCTCATATATCCTTTTCCGTATGCACAAGTCCTTCTTTTTCGAGCCTCTGGACAGAGACATATACCTTTCCGCTCGACCAGCCCATCAGTTTCGCCAGCTCATAAATGCTATATCCTGGCCTTTTGTTGATGGACTTGTAAAGGTCGTAATCGATATAAATAGGCTCTTCGCTATTTCCTGTGGGTAAGGGATAAAATTTATCATAGCCATGCATCAAATAAATTCATGTGTCAATCTCTCAAGAAGAACTGTTCAAGGTGGCTCTTGGTCTTGAAGAACCTTGGTGCA
>JAQVZT010000089.1 GCA_028708055.1 Methanothrix sp. | reverse complement strand
TTCCGCCACTGCGCCGGGCGCGGATGAGCGCAGAGCGAATCACCAGAGGATAAGAAAATAGCGAACTGAATAGAGAATAGTTAAATATTGCCCAGCGTATTTGAGAGCGGCAAATGATAATTGGTAGAAGGGCAAAGAAATGATAAGACAAAAGCGTAAACCAAAAAGGCCTTTTCACGTCATGATCATCCCCACCCTGGGCTGTCCGTCCAAATGCGCTTACTGCTGGAGCTCAGAGGTAGGCTCTCCCAAAATGAGCATAGAAACCGTCAGGGATATCGTAGCCTGGCTTCAGGATTTTCGCATCGATCCGGTGACGTTCACATTTCATGGCGGCGAGCCGCTTTTAGCCGGGGCTGACTTCTACCGGCAGGCTCTGCCGATGCTATCCAACGAGCTGCCCCAGCTCGAGCCCAACTTTGCTCTGCAAACCAATCTCTGGATGCTTACTCCTGAGCTTGCCGATGTCCTTGCGGAACACAACATTCCCATCGGCTCCAGCCTGGACGGCCCGCAGGAGCTAAACGACATGCAGAGATCCGAGGGCTACTTTGAGAGGACTATGCGAGGGTACAAACTGGCCAAAGAGCACGGCCTTCAGGTGCAGTTCATATGCACCTTCACCTCCTACTCAGAGCAGTTCAAGGAGGATATCTTCAATTTCTTCCTGAGCAAGGACCTCACACTCAAGCTGCATCCGGCGCTTCCCTCCCTGCGAAGCGACGGGCCGGATAAATGGGCCCTGTCGCCGGAGAGGTACGGAGAGCTGCTGGTCTATTTGCTGGACAAGTACCTGGAGAACATGGACCGGATCGAGGTTCGAAACATCAACGACTATGCCAGGTGCGTCTTCACTGGACGGGGCACGGTCTGCACATTTGTGGACTGCATGGAGAACACCTTTGCCGTGGGCCCGGACGGCAGCATCTATCCTTGCTACCGTTTCGTGGGAATGCCTGAATATGTCATGGGCAACGTCCGGGACAGGCCCAGCCAGCAGGATCTGGCGCAGTCGCCCGCCGGACTGCGCATGCGTGCTTTCAAAGAGTACGTAGACCAGGAATGCAAGGGCTGCAAGCATATCCGCTACTGCCGTGGAGGCTGTCCGTACAACGCAATTGCTCCCACAGAAGGCGAAATTCGAGGCGTTGACCCCCACTGCCAGGCTTACAAAAGGATATTCGATGAGATCTCAGATCGCTTTAACAAGGAGATGATGGGCTCTATGGGCCTGGAGATGGGGCTTTCTGCCAATCCGGCTGCGCCCTCGAAAGGAACCCGTCCGGCCATCATGCCGCTGGTCCGCAAGCTGGCATCGAATCAGTAGATGCGCATGATGCTGCGTGAATGCTCCAATTCCGGCGAGCAATTGATGTGCTCGCCAATAGCTATTTCTTCAGCTGTATGGCATATTCGCAATGATCGTCGCCTGTGCACATCCTTTTCGTGTAACTCATGGTGCACCGCGGGTTCAGGCTCTGCACCGAACTGCTACAGAACGCCTGGCAGTGAGATGCCGTTCCGGTCGGCTTGTCCTGACCGAGGTTTCGATGAGCGTTGAGCAGCGGACAGCCATCTATTCTGCCAGCCACCCGCTGCTCACCGGCATCTAATACCACTCTCATGAACTCAGGGCCCATGATATGTGAGAAGGCAATAAGTATTTTATGAAGCTAATCGTCCTCAAAAGGGTTGATTGGCATGAAGAACAGGAATATAATAATTGCAGCAGTCTTGCTGCTCGCCACGACTGCATTCGTACTGGAAATTGCATTGGCAGAAGCGGATTCGACAGTTCCGGCAAATGAATCATTATCCGCCTCGTCCAACAAGACGCAGCTAGTCTCATTTGTCGAGTCTGCATTGGCTTTTGTTCAAAAGAACGGCAAAGATAAAGCGCTAGAAGAGTTCAGCAATAGGAGCGGCTCATTTGTCCGAGGAGATCTCTACATCTATGCCTACGACTTCAATGGAACCTGTCTCGCCCATCCATTCAAGCCTGATTGGATTGGCAAAAACAAGCTGGATGTAATCGATATCAATGGCGTCCCATCCCTTCTGAACACGCTAAACGTTGCCAGAACTGGAAAAGGATTTACGTACTTCATCTTCCCCAATCCCGCTCACGGAAACAAAGAGGAGTTCAAGATCGCCTATGCAGCGAAAGTTGACGATGATTGGTTCCTGGGATCGGGAATATACATATCCTGCCCGTAATGGCAGAAACATCCTTTTTTTAATCGGAAACTAAAAGTACGAGAGCCTGCCCAGTCCGGGCGGATCTGGTATGCGGCGCTGCCACGCAATCCTGGCAGCGCATTGCTATTGAATCATTTCCTCCGCATGAAACCTATTTTGCGGAGAAGATGACTGCTTTTAATAAGTGCTCAGCTCTCCCTTAAACAGCATCTGTTGCAGCCTGGGAATGTTGGCCAGCCAGTCATCCAGAATCTCCGCGGCTCCCGCCTCCAACTTCTTTATGTCAACGCCCTCTTTGGGCACAATCTGCACGCTGGCAATGTGCGGTTCGTCGATGGGCTTGCCGATCTGGGAGAGGATCTTGATATAGACCTCGTCGATGCCTTCTACCTGTGCAGCAATCTGCTTGGCAGCTTCTGTGGAGAGCAGGTTGTAGATCTTGCCCACGTGGTTAATGGGATTCTTGCCGCAGGTAGCCTCCAGACTCATGGGCCGGTTGGGAGTGATCATGCCGTTGGCACGGTTCCCGCGCCCTACCGCACCGTCGTCGCCCATCTCGGCTGATGTGCCGGTGACGGTGATGTAGACGGACCCCTGATCGATATTGTCTGCCACATTCATCTGCGCGTTCACCTTTCGAGAAGTGAATTGCCCGGCATACTCAACGATGTGGTCGATGATAGCGCCCTTAGTCTCTACATAATCCTTGAGGCTGGCAACGTGCCTATCGACCATGGCACAGGCAATGGTCAGGCTGATGACATCGCCCTGGCGCATCCCCATGACCTTTATGTCTTCGCCTATCGCTGGAACGCTCTTCTTGAGCCTCATCAGCTCGCGCTCGGTATTGAATACAATGTTCTCAGTCTCAGAGAGCGGGGCATATCCCACGCCAAATGAGGTATCATTGGCAGAGGGAACCTTGCGGCTGAAGACGTCCCGCAGATCAGATGATCCCATGCCGATCTTGGCATCAAGGATGATGTGATTGTTGACATCCAGGTTGGAGAGAGACTCGCCGAGAAGCTTTCTTCCCGCCTTGATGGCAATGGTGTCCACCGGTATTTCAACTTCCTTGAAGACACGAGTGGCACGCCCCGTCAGAAGGATATAGAGTGGACAGATGACCTCGCCGCCACCGAAAGCGGGCTTGGAACGGCCCGCCACAATCTGCGTCTTGTCAGTGTTATGATGCAATACCGCTCCAAATCTATCAAGGTACTCCTGGCAAAGCGCCCGGCTGATGGACTCTGCGAGGCCGTCTGCCACGCTATCCGGGTGTCCGATTCCCTTGCGCTCTACCAGCTCGATCTCCTGCTGCTCTAACGGTCTTTGATTGAGGCGTTCAACCTTGATATTTCTCTTCATGACCTTTCCTCGATTAATATCCTGCATCAATTCCTGGGATTTACCTGGCTGCAATATCTTATTAAGGCTTTGCACCTGCTAGCCATCCTGCGTGTTCTGAATTTACTGAGTGAGACCCGCGCGCCACTTGAGCATTCTCTCCTCGACGACGTAACGGAAGGTGCGATCAATGGCCAGGCCCAGGAGGCCAAGTACTATCATGTACATAAATACCTCATCCATGCGGTAATGTCCGTAGGAGTCCCAAATCTTGAACCCCAGGCCATTCTTGCTCACTCCGAACATCTCCGCGGCCACAAGACACATCCAGGCAATTCCCATTGCGATACGGATGCCGGCAGCGATGGAGGGCAGAGCATAGGGCAGAGCCACGTATCTGATCAGATCGATGTCCTTCGTTGCACCCAACACCTTTGCCGATTCGACATAAACCCGGGGGAGGCTCTTAAAGCCAACATAGGTATTGATCAGTATGGGAAAGACCGCCCCGATGAATATGATGAAACCAGCCGCGAGGTTGGTTATGCCAAACCAGATGATGGCAAATGGAATCCAGGCCAGAGGCGGAATGGGGCGCAGGATCTCCACAATGGGGTCCAAGGTCCTGTCAAGAAACTTGAACCATCCCATGGTCATTCCCACCGGCAGGGCAATCAACAAGCCTCCTGCCATGCCGATGGCAAAATGAAGGGCGCTCACCGGCAAATCCTCGCTAAAGATCTGCCACCAGTTATCGAAGAATGCGGCTACTACCTGGAAAAAGCTGGGCAGGGTCAGCTGGTCATTGATCAGATATGCTGCCAGCTGCCAGACGGCAATCAATCCAAAAATGGAGAGGGCAGAAATGCCCTGATCTCTCAGGACATTTGCGGCCCTACTGGCTCTTCTCTTCACCTGACACCCTCTCGTAGAAGCTGGTATCCAGGAGGACATTCACTGAAATGATATGCATCGCGCCCATTTTAGATTGCATAAGAAGCGGCTTGCTCGCAGAGAAATTTCTTGGATTTATCATGGATTAATCATTCATCTCCCTGCAATTTTCTCTCAGGATTTGAGATCTCCCGCATACATCTATCATAGATACCATCCTGGCTGTCCTGGATTTAAATTTGATGCCAGATCCTCAGATGCCAGATCCTCAAAATCTGCTCTCAAGCTCCTTACCTATTCCAGGATTGCCGCGAGACCCTAGGCGGGCCGCATGTCCTTATTATGGAAGCGGCTCTGCATATTGTTTCTCATTTTGCCTTTGCTGCCAGGTCTAGCTTGATTTCGCTCTTTGGCGGTCAGCGGGCCAGCTCTCGGCCAGGCCGGAAGCTGAATTGCCGTAAGGTCTTGGGCTGACCGCAGGAAACGCATCTTATGCTTACAGGAGAAACGCTGCGAACGCTTGGCCGGAGCGCCTAAATCGACGTACACGGAGAAACTATTTATACGACAATAGCCGTAAGATGCGATTCATAATAGTTAATCAAAGTGCAATCTATGGCCAGAGGAGGATATTATCTTGAATGATGCCGAATTTGAATTGCATTTCTCGAAACTTGACCACTTGCCGCCATCGGCAAAACTAGTTGTCGAAGCATTGGTGCCAGGAAGCCCGTTAACTCAAAAAGATATTATGAATAGAACCTCTCTTTCATCAAGAACCGTTAGATGGGCTTTAGCCAGGCTTAACGACAAGAATCTTCTCATAAAACGATCCTATTTTCGACGTCAGGTCCTCTATAGCCTTAGGCCTCATTCGTTAGAATTGATATGTGCACATTTATTAGTATTATTCCAATATATTTAAGAGTAGGGTCGCATAGTATATGCCAATTCAGTAGTGTCGCATTGCTGTCATATTCGGAGAGACGTGACACTACCACCGGAGAAGCAAATATCCGCCTTTGTGCTGCAAGCCTGAATCCTGCCTGGTGGGCCTGCAGCGTCGCCCCTCGCGAATTCGCAATGCTTCAAGATCGACTTGAGGCTTCTTGCCTAGATGCCGGGATCGCAGCGAGTACTGAGGAAAATGGAAATGAGTGGCACGATGTAATCAATACTATCATAATATAACTTAACCATAGAGCTCCAGGATAGCGCGCAATTTATCTAACCTCAAAGGTTTGCTGATATAACCATCCATTCCGGCTGCTAAACAACGTTCTTGATCGCCTTCGAGTGCATTGGCTGTGATAGCGATTATCTTCGGTCGATCTCCAGATGCCCAAAGCTTCCGAATTTCCCTGGTAGCTTGAAAACCATCCATTTCCGGCATCTGTATATCCATAAGGATCAAATCATATGGTTGGATTTCAAGAAATTTTAAAACCTCAAGCCCGTTTGCCGCAATATCTGCATTATAGCCCAGCTTTTTTAGCATTTTCATCATCATCATTTGATTGATTGGATTGTCCTCAGCTAGCAGAATGCGCATGGAGCGAGCTTTGCTATGCATGGGACCGACCTTTGAATTGTTGTCCTCAACCATGGAGGGGGCTTGCATCTTGGTTGCAGACTGTGACACAATTGTAAAATAGAATGTTGAACCTTTTCCTAATTGGCTTTCGACCCAAATCTTTCCGCCCATCATTTCCACAAGATTTCTGCAAATGGCAAGACCGAGTCCTGTTCCACCATACGTGCGCGTAGTCGATGAGTCTATTTGTGTAAATGGCTGGAATAGTTGGTTTATCCAATTCTCGGGGATTCCCACCCCAGAATCGGTCACTGAGAAGCGAACTTCATGACTTGAGGCATCAAGCTTCCTCCCCAATACTTCTATCTTCACGGAGCCTTTTTCAGAGAACTTGACAGCATTGTTGAGTAGATTGATCAAGATCTGGCGCAGACGCGCAGAATCTCCTACAATTATTTCTGGGACAATAGAATCGATACGGTAGCTTAGGTCGAGCCCTTTCTTCGATGCCTCAGTAGTGACAATATCAAGAGATGCTTCAATGCAATCTTTTAAATTAAATGGATGAAGCTTCAACACCACCTTATGGCTATCTATCTTTGAAAAATCCAGAATGTCGTTAATAATTGATAAGAGGGAATCGCCACTGCTTCGGATAGTCTCCACATAATTTCGTTGTTCTTTGTCAAGATTTGTTCCTTCCAGGAGATCTGTCAATCCTATGACTGCATTCATGGGTGTTCTTATCTCGTGAGACATATGGGCTAAAAACTCGGATTTGGCTTGAGCTGCGGATTCTGCAATTTCTTTGGCCTTAATAAGAGCATTTTCCGCCTTTTTGCGGACGATAGCCTGACCTATGGAAGCTGACGCCACTTGAATTATCGATTCTTCAATTCCAGCCCAGATTCGTTCGGATTGACAATCATCAAAGCCGATAAATCCCCAGAATTGGTTTTCAATCATCATTGGCATAATAAGAAGCACCTTGGTGTTTAGGGGCCTCAAAAAATCTCTTTCGAGTTCGGGAAACTCACGAACCAAGCCTTTTATAGGATTCCCTTTTGAAAGAACATCATACCATCGAGATAAAATCGGATAATATTTAAAACAATGAAAATCGGCATTGTTTATTAATGATATGGCGGGGTCCCGTGACCACTCATAACGCAGACTAGCTAGGTTTATCTCATTCTCTTGAGTTTCGTTTTCAAAGATATAGATTCGGTCAGAGTTTGTAGCAGCTCCTAAAATCTCCAGAGCATGATTTATTGCATGATCCAAATTGTTATCTGCCAAAAGAATATTTGCAGCTATGGCGGCCCCACCAAGTAAAATATCTTTTTTATAAAGCTCTTCTTCTTCTTGCTTGCGTTTGGTTATGTCTCTGATTACGCCAACTATGAACTTCTTTCCATCATTGTTTGCAAGTAATGTTTTTTTAGTGATAATTGTGCAGATATTTCCCTGAGCGTCAGTGATTTTCTCTTCATTTGTGTCCTCTTTCCCAGTCTCGAAGACTAATTCATCTCTTTCCCAAAAAATGTTCACCTGCTCTTTAGGGAAAAACTCATAATCTGTTCTGCCCAGAAGCTCTTCCCGCGTTCTGCCCGCCAAACGGCATTCAGCATCGTTAACCATAATTAATCGATGATCTCTATCTTTAACAAATATTGGGTCACCAATCGCATTTACTATTTTGTTGAGGTACTCCCGAGATTTCCTAAGCTCTTCTCCATTTTTAATTCTGATTATGGTCCCTGCCATATCGGCTGCCAGAGTCTCTAACGAATTGCGAGTACCAAGAGGGATCTCATTATACCTGCGAGAAGCAAGAATGAGTGCTGCAATTGCTTTTTCTTTATACATCACAGGAAGGTCAGCAAGCGATTTCAAGCCTTCCTCTCGTAGATCCGAAAATGAAGACTGAGAAATGTATTTAAAATCTCTGTAAATTATTTCACCAACCGAGACTATACGTGCTCGGGGTGAATTTGAATCACAATGAGAACAGCCTTCTACAAATTTTTTAGAAAGTCCATTATATAATAGCATATCAATATCGCCAGAGGACTCATCTACGATGTAAACGGCACCAGCATCGATTCCGTCTACCTTAAGTGCAGCATCCAATACAAGTGCAAGTGCCTCGTTTAAATCGGTAATAGAGTTGAGAGCCATGGCCAAGTCTCTCTGAATTCTAAGTAGCTTATCTGGACCCGTAAGCACCTTGGTCCCTGCCATGGATTCTTCTGTATCGCATTCAGCAGAATTGGCCATGTTGTTCACGCGGTACTGTTATATGTGCTTGAATAAAATCTTCTTGCTTGACACCATATGTTCATCTTGGATCTTCCCATCTCTTTATTTTTCAGTAGACATGGTTTACATAGAGCCCCTTCTCGCAGATAGCCCTAATTTTATGAAACATTTATGCAGCCATGATTCTAATTAGCAATGAATTCCAAGAACGATTCTCAATAACCCTCACCAAAGACGGGCTGGCCAAACGAAGGCGCGCACCACGATGCAAAAATCAGGGCATGCGAGGCGCAGCCGTCGCTATCCCTTCTCTGATGATCTTACCACGCCATCATTGCCAGAACAGACACAGCAGCGCCCGGTGCTGATACTTCTTGACGGCATGAAGGGAAAAATTGTATCCCTTCATGCTTTATCATTTCGCTGAATTCCATCATAGAAGCTGCTATCAAATAGGTCCTTCTCAGTAAGCTCCCTCTTGGTATATTTCATCTCGTAGTCGACCTTTGCGTACTCGACTGTAGATGGAACCTGAAGGTGAGGATCGCTGACCCATTTGCCGTCCCAGTTCTTTACAGAGTATTCAATCTCTGTGATATTGGTCTTGGTTCTGTTGACATATATCTGCGCGGCCTCCTCGGGATGGGCGTTGACGTACTCTGTGGCCTTGATATGAGTCTTAATGATCTGCTCAACCAGTTCAGGCTGCTCTTTGATGAGCTTGTCAGTGACCACCAGGCTGCAACAGGCATGGTTAGGCCACATCTCGCCCGATGATACCACATGTTTGCCCTTGCCTTTCAGTTCGATTATGGATGGAGATGGCTGAGGCAGGAATACACCATCGATCTTGCCTGCGGACAGAGCGCTGGTAGCGGGTCCCGGGTCCATGGCTTTGATGTCGA
>JAQVZT010000088.1 GCA_028708055.1 Methanothrix sp. | reverse complement strand
CTGAGGCCACTGCCTGCGGGGAGTTCATAGCCGATTTTCCGTAATGATCACTATGGGCATGGGTTATGAGATAGGCATCGGGCTGATAGCTGCCTTTTGGTGCGCGGCTGGTATCGATAGAAAAGAGGTGCGAGCCAAAGCGCAAAGAGAGATGAGGCGCGACGCCCCCCCGGCTGTTGATCCTTCGCACCGCCTCCAGCTCATAGTCTTCCATTGCTTCTGCCACCATTTCCTGTGCCGCCGCGATCTGCTTCTTCACTCTTCAATCCAGGGCCTTGTTGATGGCTTTTATCAGCTCTTCCTTAGAAGTGACGCCCATCCACTTCTGTATCTCCTGGCCGTCTTTCTCCAATATGATGGTGGGAACGACCATGATGCCTTTCTCGATAGCCAGGTCACCCTCTTTATCCACATTGATCTTCTTGAACTCTGCCTTATCGCTATAGTCTCTGGCCAGTTCCTCGAAGATGGGGGCCTGCAATCTGCATGGTCCGCACCAGTCCGCATAAAAGTCCATCAGAATCGGTTTAGCCGTGGTATATCCTCTCCTTGATTTGCCACCTCGCCAGGCATGCCCGGGCAGGGTTCGATGCAATCGATGTTCCTCAAGGTATATCTAATTATCAAAGGAGATCTGTTTTTGAGGAAATCATTGATTGCTTGAGCCCCACATGAACCCCCGGCCCCTGGGGCCCGGTCCGTAGCATTCCTTTAATAATAAACTATAGTTGCCTCCATATTTTGAATCCTCGATGAACATCTCGCCTTTTGCAGTCTTCAAATTATCTATCGTCGTTATGGTGATAGCGATCCGCCCTGCTATGGAAGCTGGGCCTTCAGTGCCAAAACCGGCTCTCGAAACAGACAAGTTCGCCTCTAAAAGGGATTTGTTGCCTGATGGCACTGATTTAATATCGGATAGCATGAAGCGCTCGCTATCAAGCCTCATGCTCCCCCTCAAAATCGCATCTCGCTCTATCGATTTAGTCTGAGATTTCACCAGATCGATGCTTATGTTTGATTCCAGAAGCATCCTCGCCGCATCCGGCTCAAGGGTTTTGATGATCTGCACATTCAGCCTGACAGGGTATGACTCATCGTCTCGCGTCGCAAGACCTCGCCACTTCTGGAGAATGACATCTGCATTCCCGTCTCCGGATACGGCAGAATTATTTAAGGGAGACGCGGAACAGGAGCTTCCAGAAGTGATGAAATTCGTTTCGTTGGTGGTCTGCGCATCTGCGCAAAACCCGATAAAAGATATAAAAATTATTGCCAGGCAGATGGCCAAAACCCAGGAATATTTCCGCTTTATCATCCAATTGATCACATCTTCTGCCGAGTAATATATGTTGTTATGGACTGAATGATCATAAATTTAGAAAAAATAAAAAGGTTTTAAAGCGGCGTACCTGTTCATTACATGCTTGCACATTGCTTGACTGTGTGCTACGTACTTGTCTGACAGCTGCCATCCCGATCGGGGCCGCTTCCGTCCTGGTCTCCGGTTTGAGCTCCATTCGGGCCGTTTCCGAGCTGGGCACCGCTGCCGTCAGCCGGGCCAGTTTGAGCTCCATTTTGAGCTGGACCTTTTGCATCAGCAACTCCGATCGCAGGGGCTGCGATCAAACATAAGACTGCCAGACCAAGCAATATGGACACGTATCTCATTTTATTCAAACCTCCAATTTTCGGATGACACTCAGGCCATCCTCAAATATTCATAGCATTTGAACGATATAAAAAACCCATACCGAACTACGATTAAGCTCAGAAGATCTCAAGAACGCCTAGGAACGTTCCCGATGGTTCAAAAATTCTTTTGATAATTCTATGACGTTTGTTCTGCCTTTTCCTCGTTTGGTTATTATTTTTCGCCGCTCCATCGAGGTTAAAATGCCTGAAAGAGACGATTTGGACATATCCAGCTCAGTCCTGAGGTCAGTTTGAGTCATCGCTCCTCCGCGCTTTAGCAGAATCTTCATGATCGACTTCTCTCTATCGGTCAGCGTATCCATCAACGCAGAGACCTCGCCGGTCAATTCCATTGCCTCTACATGATCCTTATTTGAACTGGACGCTCCCGGTCCCATTTTTTCATCCCTGAGTAGAGACGGCCAGCCAGGATCATTGTTATCTTTGAGCGGGACTGATAAATGCGAGCTATCTGGCGCTGGTGCTGTGGGAGATGCGATTGCTTTGCCGGTTTCAGTCCAGTCTTTGGCCTTCACAGATGCATTCCGGGACCTGAGCATGAGGGCTAAGAGGCACAATCCTGCTGCCAGCAGAAAGAAAAGAGCTATTGCTCTGTAGGAATAGCCTGCGTATCCATCGCGGAAGTCATTGCCATCCGCTCTCGGCGATTTGGCAAGAGGAATAAGATATTCTATAAAAATTGCGGGGTCTGTAATGCCGGAGCCATGGCATTCTATAATAAAGGACTCATTGGATGCGCTAACGAGACGATCGATCCCCGAAGAGCATTTTACTCCTTTCAGCCTGGCATCTTCCGGAAGATAGATCATGACCAGATATTCATCATAGCTGCCAGTAGATTCGAACTGTATTGTCCAATTATTCCCGGACTTGGTCGTGAGCGCGCCAGTTAAGGCATATAGCTCTCTGCTGCCATTATCATAGGTATATTCTGAGGAAGATCCCGATCTCAAAATCGCCAGCGACTCCGGATCATCCACATAGCCGTTGATCAAAGCTCTCCCGGAATCGTCGATGTACATGCTCAGAATCAACTGGTCCGATATCTCGCTATCATCCGGGCCATTCTGACCTGCTGACATGTCGAAGGCCATCTGAGCAAAAAAGATGGACAGCAAAACCAATTTTAGGGGGATATCCATCCTGAGCATATGGTGCATTCCTGCCTTTGGAGATATATCGGATCCTTCATGATGCCACATCTGCCATTGCAGTTGGGTTGAGGTGGCTAATCCCAACTGGGTGCTCGGATTTGTCAGATTATATCGAACTTGACGCCAATCTTGAAGATGCGCAGAGTGGGCAGCACCAGCATCTTCCTGCCCGTCTTCTCTCTGATCTCCTGCAATATCTCCTGGATCCGCTCTTCGGATGCAGAGACGGTAAACCAGAGATTGTAGCCGCTCTCATCTGGCCGCAGGTAGTTATGCGAGACCTCCGGGTACTCATTGATGATCTGGGCGGCGCGATCAGCCTCTTCCCGTGATGCCTTGAGGGCGGCCAGTATTCCGCTCCGGCCCAATTTGCGCAGATCGAGAATCGGGCCGATCCTGCGCACCAGTCCTTCTTTCTGCAGGCCGGCCATCCGCAGCATTACCTCCGCCTCATCAAGGCCCGTCGCCGCTCCCAAATCCCGGAATGGCCTGGCCGTTATGGGAAAGCCGTCCTGCACCGCAGAGAGCTACTCTAAATCGATCTCATCCATGGCTACACTTCCAGAATGCAGGCAGGGTCTTCAGCCAGGAAATCGCCGGTATTTGCGTAGGCCCGCGCCCGGCATCCTCCGCAGACCGCAGAGTAGCTGCACCGCCCGCATTTGCCCTTGAGTCTTCTCTCTCTCAGTGCCATCAACTCAGGAGAATTCTCCCATATCTCTATAAAATTCTTCTCCCTGATGTTTCCTGCTCGCAGAGGAAAATAGCCGCAGGGATAGACATCTCCCTTCCGGGAGACAAATACGAAGCTCTTGCCTGCCAGGCAGCCGCCGGCACGTCCTCTTTCCGGTTTTTTTATGCGGGCATACTGGGGCGCGCAGGTGACCTGCACATCCAGTGGCCGCGCCGCTCGCTCCCGATCTATCTCCCGCAGAAGCTGCTCCTGCCGCTCCGGGGATATGAGGTCGGCATCCCGTCCCCGGCCGGTGGCCACCAGGAAGAAGAAGTGCAGAGCACAGGCCCCTACCCTCTGGGCCAGATCGAAGACCTCAGCCACCTCTGATTCATTCTTGTTGGTGAGGGTATTATTGATCTGAAAGTCGACCTTGCCGCGAAGATTCTCTATCCCCTGCATGGCCCCCTGAAAGCTTCCCTTTCCGCGGGATGCATCATGCCCTTCGGGCGAAACGCCATCCAGGCTGATGCTGACTCGCGAGATGCCGCTCTCTGCAATTTCGTCTGCCACCTGGGGAGTGATTGTAGTTCCATTGCTGGCCAGGGAGACGCGCATTCCCAAGGCCTTTGCGTGGCGCGCTATCCGGAAGATGTCCGGCCTCAGCAGGGGCTCGCCGCCGCTCAAAATCAGCATGGGCTTCAGGGGAGCAATGCTATCCAAAAAGGAAAAAGCCTCCTGGGTGGATAGCTCACCCTCATCCGGCAGGAGGGAAGCAGAGGCGCGGCAGTAGCCGCAAGACAGGTTGCAGGCTGCCGTCACCTCCCAGGCGAGGATCAGCATCACAGCAGGCCTTTCTTCACCAGCAATTCTGCATTGAGAATGCTGGCTCCGGCAGCGCCGCGCACGGTGTTGTGTCCCATGCAGACGAACCTGATTCCAGATCTGATCCGTCCCACAGAGACCGCCATGCCGTTTCCGCGACCGCGATCAAGCCTTGGCTGGGGCCTATCCGGCTCATCCTTGACGATGATCGCCTTCTTGGGCGAGGTCGGCAGATCTCCAAGTCCTGCATCAAAGCTCTGCATGGCCTTCTTGACCTCCTCTGGAGTGGGATTGTCTCTCATGGTCACCCAGATGGCTTCCGTATGCCCGTCCATGACCGGTACGCGATGGCAGCTGGCGCTTACTGAGAAATCAGCATTGACAATCTTTTCCCCATCAAAATGCCCCAGGATCTTCTGCGGCTCGGTCTCTACCTTCTCTTCTTCTCCGCCGATGTAGGGAATGACGTTGCCAAGGATTGCCATGGAGGGCACACCCTCGTACCCGGCTCCGGAGACCGCCTGCATGGAGGCCACATGAACCGTCTCTATGCCGAACTTCATGAGCGGCTTGAGTGGCAAGGTGAACATGACCGTTGTGCAGTTGGGATTGGTGGTGAGGTATCCGTCCCATCCTCGCTTCTCGCGCTGAACCTTGATGATATCCAGGTGCTCATGATTGCACTCCGGTATGAGCAGCGGCACATCATCCACCATGCGGTATGAGCTGGTGTTGCTGGCCACGGCGCAGCCTGCGGCGGCGAAGGCGGGCTCAACCGTAAGAGCATCAGAAGCGGGCAGCGCGGAAAAGACGATATCAGCATCGACCTCTCGCGGATCGACGTTGACCACGGTCATCTCCGCGATATCATCGGGAAGTTCGCTCTCCAGGCGCCACTTGGCAGCTTCCTTGTACTTCTTGCCCGCGCTTCTTTCCGAAGCGGCAAGGCTGGTCAGCTCAAACCAGGGATGGTTCTTCAGTCCTTCAATGAAGCGCTGCCCCACGGCACCTGTGGCACCTAAGACGCCTGCTTTGATCTTTGCCATTATCAATCACCTAAGCTAAACTGGGGCTTAGGGCCAGGGATGTATATATTTCTTGTCCGATGGGTCCGGAAAAAAATAAGCAGATAGAAAAAAGGCTGTGATTTTCGGCCGGTTTCCTGGTGCTCAGTCGCCCACGCAGGATTTCTCTCTGATCCTGTAGCTTCTGGCAAACTCGCGGTTGACCTCGACCACCTCCTCATTGAAGTGCTTGAGGCTCTCGGGAACCGGCCCCAGAGCATCAGCCTTCTCCTGGGTGTCGACCAGCGAACCATGCGGCACAAACTTTCCGTCTGCAAGCGTTACGCCGACTACCGCAGCTGCGTGGCCTACAAAGCACTTTTTGCCCAATGTCGAGGCATGAACCACGGAGTTGAATCCCACAAAGCTCTCATCTCCGATATTCATCGGCCCGTGAATTACGGCACCATGGGCGATGGAGATCTTCCGTCCCAGGTTAATGGAGCTGCCCATGAGGCCGTGGAAGATCACCCCATCCTGGATGTTGCACTTATCGCCAATGATTATGGGATTGGCCTCATCTGCTCGCAGGGATACTACCGGGCCCACATAAACCTCTTCGCCGATGCGCACGTCGCCTATGATCACTGCGGAATCATCCACGTAAGCGGTTTCTGCAATCGTTGGCATGCATTCCTTGCTGTTCCATGATGTCTTGGGGCTCGCCTTTAGCATATTAGCACCACCTCCCCGGTTATTCTACATTCCCCTTAAAAGAGATTGCCATTAACGATGGTTTGGAAATCGGTTTATTATCTATTGTCGATAGCGATAGATCTGCGACCGAAATCATGGTGGATCAATCTTGTCGGTGAAGAGCACATCGAATGCAATTGGATTTGATCTATTAATTTTTGCGATATGAGTAATATTATAATCTATAATCCGGATAATTGCCGCCAAATTTAAATATATGAGAGACGAAATTAGCCTCAAGACGTTGAATTATCTTCAATGGTTTGGGAGGGAATAAGGAGGGATTAATAAAATTCACCTATTAAAATTTCTGGTCGCTTTATATTATATTAATTGTTTGTATTGATTGAGAACACTCTGGAGTAGAAAGGTGTAACTTATGGCAGATGATGTGAAGATATTTGGCATGCCAGCCGAATCAGGGCGATGGCTGCTTATTATTATCGGAACAATTATCGAACTCTGTCTTGGTGCAGTGTATGCTTATAGTATAATTAGCGTTCCTTTGAAAAAGATATTCACAGCACCCATCGCTGATGGGGGCTATGGACTGACTGTCAGCGCCATGGAGATGTCTCTTCCTTACATCGCATCTCTGGCGTTCTTTGCTTTGACCATGCCTTTGGTGGGCAAATACATTGAGAAATATGGGCCGAGAAAAGTTGGAATGCTCGGCGGCGTCATCGTCGGACTGGGCTGGATACTGGGATCAACCGCCACATCTCCGACGATGCTCATGATACTGTACGGCGTTATCGCAGGCATCGGTGTGGGCATAGCCTACAACTGTCCCATCACCACCGCAGCCAGATGGTTCCCAGACAAGCGCGGCCTGGCAGTTGGATTGACCCTTCTTGGCTTCGGCTTCTCTGCCTTCATTACCGGCAAGATGTCCGACATACTCTCCGCAAGCTTTGGAGGGGTATTCGCATCCATGAAGATCCTGGGCATAGCATTTCTGATCCTCATAGTAATTCTTTCCATGACGCTAGTTTTCCCGCCAGCCGGATGGTGCCCTCTTGGATGGAAGCCGCCTGCGGCAGCCGCTGGAGGAAAGAAGAGCGACTACACAAGGGATGAGATGTCCAAGAACCGGGCATTCTACGGTCTGTGGATCTGCTATGTGATTGGAGCCCTGGCTGGCCTCATGGCTATAGGCGTTGCCAAGCCCGCCGGCCTGGAAGTGGCAGCAAATGCTGGAATTGCCGAGGCGGATATCACGGTGGCACTGACAAATCTGGTGCTTCCTTTCGCGTTCTGCAATGCGGTGGGCAGACCCATCTTCGGCACTCTGACCGATAAGCTCACGCCACCAAGGACGGCCATTCTCTCCTACGTGATCATCATCGCCGCTTCCCTGCTGATGTACACAAATCCGGCATCAATCACCATGTACACAATAGCCTTCGCAGCCCTCTGGCTGTGCCTCGGCGGCTGGCTGGCCATCGCACCGGCAGCAACTGCCACCTACTTCGGCACCAAGGACTATGCCCGAAACTACGGCCTGGTCTTTACTGCCTACGGCGTTGGAGCCATCATCGGCAATCTGATGGCAGGAGCCGCCAAGGACACTCTGGGCGGATATGTCAATGTCTTCCCGTATGTGGCTGTTCTCGCAGCGGTCGGCATTGTAGTGGCTATTGTAATGGTAAAACCACCCAAACCAACCTAAAAATTTTAAATCTCACTTTTTTCTATTATCGTCTTATCGTCCAGGCCGAGATATCCAGCTTCAATCCGCGGAATAGAATGGCCGTAGGACTGGACAGCTCCGATACAAAGGGCACTTTGACGGTAAAGCGCAGCGATTCTCCCGGCAAAATTTCCCGTGATTGCTCGCCCACTTCTCCGGAATAAAACCAGCCGAACTGATCCATCAGGGAGAAACTTGAGCTATTGCATTCGGCGGTCTGGTTGGCGAGATTGGTGATAGAGATATCCAGGTTCCAGTTTCCCTGTCGCCATCTCATCCCATTGGGCTCGAACGTTGCCCCGTAGAACCTGAGAGTAACATTATTGCCTGCAATTTCAGGCATGCCGGTCCAGTTTATGTAGAAGGGATTAGACTCTGCGGGCACTATTCTGAGACGCTTTATGATGATTTCATCAGGGACATCGAAGAGGAGCATGTCTCGGATCGATCCCTTATGCCTTACCTCTGTAGGAAAACCATGCAGTGTGGATCTGTAAGGGCCACTGCTGCCGTTATATGTATTATTATCACTATCGATCAGATCTACGTCGTATCGATCTGCATCGCTGGCTGATATATCAACATATAATCCATCACCGTATTCGTATTTCATAATGCCGTAGACGGTAGCATTGACTATTCCGTTGCCCCCATGCAGAGGAAAGGCCTGAACGGAGTAAACCGAAATCATCCCCAGAGCAAGCATTACAGCAATAGCCGCCGCTCCGTGCAGGATCTGCCTGTGATCAAACTCTCTCATAGGGAGAATATCAAAACCTATTTCTTAAATAGCATTTGTATTGACTGCCCGCAGAAGTGACCGATAGATTGAATACCATTTCTGCGATTTGCTGCTCTGAAATAGCATGAGTTATTCTGCTGAGAGTCTCTGGAATTTATTGGACCTCACCCGGGCAAGCTATGCTCGAAAATGGATTACACTTAGCATACTGATCGGAATTGCTGCGGGACTGGGCTCGATAGTCTTCTACTGGTCCTTGGCGACCGCCACAAAGCTCCTGCTGGGAATTGTAGCAGGATATGTTCCGCCCACCTCCACCGGAGAAGGCCTGACCGTTTTTACAGGGGTGGCCAGACCATGGGTGCTTCCCCTGCTCACCGCAGCCGGAGGACTTCTGAGCGGGCTGATCGTCTATCGTTTTGCCCCGGAAGCGGAAGGCCATGGCACCGATGCGGCAATAGATTCCTTTCACAATAAGGGGGGCGCAATTCGCCGTCGGGTGCCGGTGGTCAAAGCCATCGCTTCAGCCATCACCATCGGTTCAGGAGGAAGTGCAGGACGGGAGGGGCCGACCGCCCAAATAGC
>JAQVZT010000087.1:6599-9153 GCA_028708055.1 Methanothrix sp. | reverse complement strand
CATCTTTATATAGACGTTCAAACACCGGGTATCTCACTTTGAGATAAAGCGATTGGAGGTATTAAATTGGCAGCAGGACAATTTGGTGGAACGCCCGTACTTATTCTTAAGGAAGGAAGCCAGAGAACGGCTGGAAAGGAAGCACAGAGATCAAACATCATGGCCGCCAAGGCTGTGGCAGGAGCCGTCAGGACCACTCTCGGCCCCAAGGGCATGGACAAGATGCTGGTCGATACCCTCGGCGACGTAGTGATAACCAACGACGGTGTCACCATCCTCAAGGAGATGGATATCGAGCACCCCGCCGCCAAGATGATGGTGGAGATCGCCAAGACCCAGGATGCTGAGGTCGGAGATGGCACCACAACCGCCGTTGTTCTCGCCGGCGAATTGCTCAAGCAGGCTGAGGCTCTGCTGGATCAGGAGATCCACCCCACAGTTATCGCCGCCGGCTACAGGGCCGCTGCGGACAAGTCCCTGGAGATACTCAACACCATCGCGGTGGATGTCTCCGTTAAAGATACTGAGTTTCTCAAGAAGATCGCAGTCACCGCCATGACCGGGAAGGGCTCGGGCTCCGCCCGTGAAGAGCTGGCCAACCTGGCAGTCAAGGCCGTTGAGGCAGTGGTGGATGAGGACGGATCTGTCGATACCGATAATATCACCGTCGAGAAGAAAGTGGGCGGCGGAATCACCGATTCCGAACTGGTGCCCGGCATGGTCATAGATAAAGACCGGCTGCACCCCAATATGCCCAAGAAGGTCGCAGGTGCCAGGATCGCACTGCTCAATGCTGCCATTGAGATTGAGAAGACTGAGGTTGACGCAAAGATTGAGATCACCTCCCCAGATCAGCTCCAGGCCTTCCTGGACCAGGAAGAGAGCATGCTCAAGGGCATGGTGGATGACATCATGGCCACCGGCGCTAACGTCGTCTTCTGCCAGAAGGGCATCGATGACCTGGCCCAGCATTTCCTGGCCAAGGCAGGCATCTACACCGTACGCCGCGTCAAGAAGAGCGACATGGAGAAGCTCGCCCGCGCTACCGGCGGAAGGGTTGTGACAAGCATTCACGATCTGACCAAGAACGACCTGGGCAAAGCAGGTCTTGTAGAGGAGAGAAAGATCGGCGACGAGAAGATGACATTCGTCGAAGAGTGCGAGAACCCCAAGTCGGTCTCCATCATCCTGAGAGGCGGAACTGAGCACGTGGTCGATGAGCTGAACAGAGCTATGGAAGACGCTCTGCGCGTAGTGGGCGTGGTCGTTGAAGACAAGAAGCTCGTTCCCGGCGGCGGCGCTCCCGAGGTAGAGCTGGCCCTGAGGCTGCGCGAGTACGCAGCAACCGTGGGTGGCCGTGAGCAGCTCTCCATCGAGGCTTTTGCAGACGCCATGGAGGTAATACCCAAGACCCTGGCAGAGAACGCAGGCCTTGATCAGATCGACTCCCTGGTATCTCTGAGAAGCCAGCATGAGAAGGGCGTCAAGAGCGCCGGTCTGGATATGGACACCGGCGAGCCGGTTGATATGCTTAACCTCGGCGTGGTCGAACCCCTGAGGGTCAAGACCCAGGCCATCAACAGCGCCACTGAAGCGGCAGTCATGATCCTGCGCATCGACGATGTCATCGCCTCCAAGTCAGGCGGACCGGCAGGCGGAATGCCAGGTGCAGGCGGCATGCCCGGCGGCATGGGTGGAGAGGACTTCGATTAAACCTCTCTTATCCTCCTTTTTTCTTAACGCAATCCACCAGACTGCACAGCTAAGCCGCAAGTCTAATCCTCATGCGCTTCCAGAACAATTTCTAAGATCTTTTCGAAGATCATTTCCAGGATCGTTTCTAAGATAGTTTCTGAGGTCGTTTTTATCTGCTGTCGCCGCTTCGGCTTATCCGGTCTTCTGGAAAACAGATCTATGTTAATGTGATTTATGGACAAAAGGATTATTATCCTGGGAAGGAGTAACAACCGACGATGCAGCGCAAGCTTTTGATGAAGGGCAAGGTCAAAGAGGCCTACGACCTGGGCGACCGACTGGAATTCCGCTTTACAGACAATATTTCCGTCTTCGATAAGATCATTCCCAGCCAGATCCCCTTCAAGGGCGAGACCCTCAGCCGAGAGGGCATGTACTGGTTTGGAAGAGCCGAAAAAATGGGCATCAAGACGCATTTTATCGAGTACCTGCCGCCCGCAGGAATGATCTGCAAAAAGGTGGACATAATCCAGCCTCCCCAGATCACCGCCTCGTCCAGGAACTATCTCATTCCTCTGGAGTGGATCTGCCGCTGGTTTGTGGCCGGCTCTCTTTACGATCGAGTCAAAGAGGGAAAGATCAAGGCCACAGATCTGGGATTTGCCTCAGGGCACAAGATTCATTCCGGCGAGGCTCTTCCTGAGCCTTTCATCGAGGTCTCGACTAAGCTTGAGAAGACGGACAGACTGCTGAAAAAAGAGGAAGCTCTGCAGATCTCCGGCCTATCATCCCAGGAATATGATGATGCCAGGGAGGTCGTGCTCAAGATCGATGAGGACATCGGCAGGAGCGTTGCCTC
>JAQVZT010000087.1:0-6499 GCA_028708055.1 Methanothrix sp. | reverse complement strand
CCGAAACTGCTGACACGCAGGCCGCTGTAAACCTTTCAAGCCTGGAGGCCCATGCCACCGGCTCGACCAAGAATCAGATGGAGATGGCCGGCCAGCCTTCCAACAGCAGCACCACAAAAGCCGATGTATACCAGATTGGAAATTCAACCTATGTGAATGACGAGAGCGGCAACTGGACGCACCTGTCCGACCCGAGGCCCAAGGAAGAGGTTTGGGGACCGGACAGAAACAACCAGGTAAAGGCAATCGCTGCAACATTCAATCTGTCCACCACTGAGGATCTGGGCTCAGAGTCCATCAATGGCGAAGATGCCTACAAACTGAAGATCGTTACCGGAAGCGGCGATCAAACCAATCTGCAAAATGCCGCCTTTGCCATAGCTGCCAAGGTTACCCAGTATCCCATGTATCTGCCATCGGTCAACAGAACCGAGCTGAATGAGACCGGCAAGATTGAAAAGACGATTTGGATCTCCAAGAAGTCCTATCTGCCTGTGAAATACCAGAGCACAATGAGCTTCTCCATGAGGCCCGAGATCATTGGAGGACTTGATCCCAGCACCAGCCAGATGAAGATGTTCAATCAATCCATTCAACTGGGAGAGATATCGGTCAGCATAGAGACTGTAGACCAGTATTACGACTTCGACAAGACCACAGAGATAACTCTGCCGGAGCAGGCTCTTTCTGCGCCGGTCATAACACCGACTCAGATGCAGGCGGAAGCGCTGGCCTGAAGGGCAAAAAGTGAGATGCTCGGACAATTAGAACGGCTTTTCCTCCGGGAAAAGCCCTTTTTGGCATTGATTGCAGTGGACGAGATGGAGAACGCTTACGCAGCGCTGGTTGCCAAGCGTATCGATTCCACATTGCCCCATACTTGTAGCATATTTCATGAGCTGGAATCACAGGGTTTGATCAGGTCGCGACCGGAGGGAAGGATCAATTACCTGGAGCTAACGGCTCGCGGCAAGAGCATCGTAAAGGCCCTGCGAGATCTGTCGGAACTGCTCAACAGGCAGAACGCAATGAGGCTGAAGCTGGAGAGGCTGCAGCAGATCGTCTCCGCGACAGGAAAATCCGATGCAAGCTTGCGTTTAGGGCCATTGCGCAGAGATCTGGCAAAGCTCAGGGTCCAGGGAGACGAACAGCTGCGAATGGATGCAGAAGAACTGGACAGAGCTGTTGCATCTATTGTATAAGGATTGCTGCCTTTTCGGCGCCGCGGACACCTAGCAGGGCAGCATAGAGAAATCGTGCATGAATTTGCATTTTTATACGGTTTTTATATAGGATTATTAGCGGAAAAAATACACAATATCAAAGTTACGAAAGTTTTATCAGTATCTAATATATAAGATATAAGGAGGCTGATATAGGGGAGATATAAGGAGATGGCACGAAGAAATAAGCTGGAAATACTTGGCGGCATTCTCAATATTTGCAGGGGAGAAGGGTCAAGCAAAACCAAGATAGTCTATCAGGTAAACCTGAATTTCAAGAACGCAGGACAGTACCTCGATTGGCTGATATCGCACGGTTATCTGGTCAAAGAAGAACGGTTTTATAAGACCACATCTTCCGGAAATGAGCTTATGCAGAATATCAATAATATAAATTCGACAATAAATGATGACCTGGAAGGCGCGCTGCCAGGTGACGAAAAAATGAACGCAATCTAAACCCCTAACCCCATGAAATGAAGCAATATCACCAGGAATGCCCCCAGGACGCCGCCTATGCCACAGATCAGGATCACCAGCCAGCCATAGCCGATTCCTAGACCAGCCACGGCATTTGCCAGAAAAAGAATCACCAGACCCATTATGGCATTGAGCACGAAATTCTTGATGGACCTCAGGATCAGGAATGCGCCAAATACTATGACTATGAACAGCAATATAAGTCCTGCATCGTACATGATACCGGATATCCGTCGCTAACTATTAAAAGGCTTTTCAATATCATGCACTAAATACTGAATGTCTCCATTTCGCTGCTCAAACGGTGCAGCTCCTTTGTGTCAAGGGAGAGAGGATCGATATGCACCAGCATTATTGCGTTCTTCAGGGCGATCTCATCTCTCTGAGACTGGACAAACCTCAGAACAGTCTCATAGTTGCTCTGGGTGATGAGATATCCCATCCCCTCCAGCAGGATGATCGGATAATTGGCTCGGGCCAGGAAATCGGAGATCATGCTGGAGAGCCGTGGGAAGTTCGTCGGGTCCACGGTCTTGTATCCCGGCTCGCTCTTCTGAGTTAGCCATATGACCGTATCAACAGGCACACTGTACCTTTCGTTAAGCGTCACCGGATTATAGCGGCTCATGCACAGACCGTCCATGCCATGCCTCACCAGATCGCTGAACAGCTCCAGGCTCTTTTGCGGCTTTTCTTCCGCAATGATATATGTTGTGCCGGGGATAAGGGAGATTTCATAGGGACTTCGGCCATAGCTTTTCATGAGCTCTGCAAGTGTCGCGACAATATCAAAGGCAGGATCAAACATTTTTATGATCCTGCCTAGCCTTCGTACCGCCACAAAGAAGCTGCGTCTTGTCAGCACCAGATCCTGGGGGATATTAAGAGACAATCCGGATTGCATCGCCTCTTTCATGTCAGAATCACAGGCGCTTACCGAATCGTCTGATGGCGTTTGGGCTGGCTTTCCGGTCTCAAAGAACTCCCTGGCAGCAATTTGCTCATTGGCCTGCATAACCGCCCCCCTTCTGGCATCATCGTTAAGCTGAGAGATCATCGCATCGGAGAAGATCTGGAAGAGATAGCTGGAAAGGGGACCCAATGAAAATATCAGCTCTTTTGCCTCATTTATGCTTGAAGTCATATCCAGGTGAACAAAATCACGCTCTTCCGCCAGTATGAAATGGGATCTGCGAGCTAATAGCTCAATCTGGTAGACATAGTCGAGCATTTCTCGTTGCGGTATTCTGCCCTCATTTTCCTTGATGAGCTTTCCAATGCTGTCTATGAGAACGATGCTGTTCTTGCTCGACTCGACAAACGACTTAATGGTAACAAAGAGCAGAGGAAGATTTCTGGGAGAGATATAGCGATCACTCCCTTTCTCTTCGGAGAGCTTGATGATAGGCGTCTCAGTAAATCCCCAGCGTTTCCTCACATCCACCGGAGAATCGTGAGTTATGCACAGCCCCTCTACTCCATGAGTGATCTGGTCGGTGAAGACCTCATAGGCAATATCAGGCGCGATATAGATCTTTCCCCGCACCAGATCATACGCAGGAAGGGTCTCTTTGGCCACTTCCATCACCGGTTTCACAGTCACATGATCCTGCACAATCATCCTGGTGGCCGAAGGCCCAACTGAACCGGTAAGCGTCTTTTCAAATTGGCCCCAGAGCTGGTGAAGCTGATCTGACTCAATCTTATCGCGGCTGGTGCCCAGACGCTCAAGGTAGTCATCGACCTCGATTCTGGCAGGGGCTTCCCCAATGTAATGCGCCAGAGTTGCCTCCAGCTCTTCAACCGTTCCCTGGTGCATAGCTTTCTTATCAGGCAAATGAGAAGCCCGATCTTGCTGGTAAGCATCCACAAAGCATGCAGCGGTGCTCTCCTCATCCGGACTGGGCCGGCTCACAATAGAGACGAGAACATACAGGCTGCAGTTGATGAGAAGGGTCCAGAATGCAGAGTTGGTCCAGACATCCAGGTCAAGCCCGAATAGGTTGGTGGGCCTGAGGACGGATATGCCAAGAGGCCCGTCCCGGACCAGATCCGCCAGCCAGACATTTCCTTTGGCAATCGTAGGAATGAGGGCGGTGTAAGCCCAGAGCAAAAAGCCAGAAGCCAGGCCCGCCATAGCCCCTTTCCGGTTGCCCCTCTTCCAGTACAGGCCGCCCAACGCGGCTGGAGCCATCTGGCTTGCCGCGAGAAATGAGACAACACCAATATCGGCGAGCGTCTGGTAAGCAACCGCCCGGGAGTAAAGATACCCCAGGAGCACGACCAGAAGAATGTTTGCCCGTCTGGTATTGAGAAGCGTATCGGCCAGATTCCTTTCCTTCTTGATATGGCCCAGGATATAAGGCATCTCCAGATCGTTGAGCAGCATGGTCCCTACAGCTACGGATTCGATCAGGATCATGGCCGTGGCTGCGGAAGTGCCGCCTATGAACACGAAGAGCGAGAGCGCATCCTGTCCCATAGTGTAAGGTATGGTTATTATGAAGGCATCCTTCAGACCCGGAGTATTGAGGAGCACACCACCCCAGGCGATAGCGGGAACAAATAGATTAATTAGCAAGAGATAGAGCGGAAAGAGCCACATGGCCTTCTTGAGATGCAGCTCATCGGAGTTTTCTACTACCATGACATGAAACTGTCTGGGCAGAAACAGGATGGCAAAGAATGAGGAAAGCATCAGGGTGAACCAGAGCATCGGCTCAATATCCATCAGAGTATTGTAAGCAAGATCTTTTGCAGCCAGGCTGATCATCCCGCTCGTAATATTTCCGTATCCTGAAAAGATGCCGTAAGCGACATAGAGTCCTGCAAAGAGAAAGGCAACCAATTTCACCAGAGACTCGAAGGCCACCACAGCGATCATTCCCTCGTGGCGCTCCATGGGATCGAGGTGTCTCGCCCCGAATATCACTGCAAAAGCACCCAGGAGAACAGCTACTACCAATTTGCTTTCCACATTAATGCCCAGAAATGCGATATTCGCTCCGCTCAATATATCAAGAGATGTGGAGATGGCAATGAGCTGCAATGCAACATACGGAGTAACTAATATCAAGCTCAATGCCGCTACCACAGCACCTATGGTATAGCTTCGACCGTAGCGAAAGCTGATAAAATCAGAGATAGATGTCAGGCGATGCTCTTTTGAAACCCGAATCATTTTTCTGATTACTATCCAGCCGGCAGTCATGGCCAGGACCGGCCCCAGATAAATTGGCAGAAATTCCAGGCCGGTAGATGCCGCTCTTCCGATAGAGCCGTAAAAGGTCCATGCGGATACATAAACGCACAGGGACAGGGCATAAACATAGGGATTGGCGACGATGCTTTTTCCCAGATGCTTTTGGTTATCCGCATACCTGGCTATGCCGAAGAGCAGCAGCAGGTAGAGGACCATTACGACTAAAGCGACATGCGGCCCGATCAATCATAATTCCCCCGATCAAAGAGATACAGCGCCAGGATGAAAAAAAGCCAGATAAATGCAACATGGATCAGCACGGCCGGCATGCCAAATAGAACCCAGCCGTCTGCTATCTCGATCAGAGGCCAGTTGAAGAGCACCCACCCTAAGACGAAGAGAAATATCCAGAATTCCTTCTGGCCCAGGAGGTTCTGCTCGGATTTTGTCATGGTTACAGGCCCGGATAAACAACTAACCCTTTGACAGATATATCTACTGCATGCTTTCCCAAGTGATGGGATGTCCCGGACATCTTCAGGATCTCAATCGATCTCCTCCTTGCGAAATTGACCACCTCATTCTGAAGCAGGATTATTCCATCCGCAACCTGGGCAATATTTGCAGGATAGATTATGCCCGGCTGGCAGTCCTCTGTCACCAATGCCACCATTGCTCTTGCTTTGATCATATGAGACAGCTTCAGGAGAAAACGCCAGTATTCGTCTCTGAGGACATCCTCCAGAATGGAGAGGTTTTCAATGACAATTCGAGTCGGCTCTAGGGCATCTATCTCTCGCTCCAGCTTGTCCAGATAGTCCTTCGATTTGCATTCGTTTTCGACCATCTCCTCCAGCTCAAGGTAGCAGATCTCCCTGCCAAAATAGGAGCTTTTGGCGAATTCATAGCTGGATGCGTATTTAATTTGCAAATCAGATGGTCCGCCGAAGGTCAGCAGGCATAGGCCGCGCTCACCCAGGTCTGCTCCCCGGCAGAGAAACTGAGTGCAAAACGTGGTCTTGCCTGCCCCGGCATCGCCCGCTAGAAGGGTTAAAGACGGTCTGGGAAGGCCACCCTCGATCATGCTATCCAGGCCAGGAATTCCTGTGGATATCCTCTTCATCAAATTCAATCCACCCACCTCATTTCGATTCATTGGATGGGACACATTGCAGAAGCAAATGGCAAATTTTAGGCGATTTATTGAGACTTAAATTACAATCTTGCCTCTCATCTTATTTGTCTTTATCTTATCAGACTGCTTTTATATCAGGAATTCATTCTCGCTCCCGTGAGACGACTTGATCCTTAGAACTCATTATTCTGGCGATATCGACGCACAGCTGGATGGAAAAGAGGTAATTCTTGCCGGCTTTGCTCATGAGATGCGCGACCTGGGAGGAATAGCCTTCCTGGTGCTGCGGGACAGGAAAGGACTGGCGCAGGTGACGCTGGTCAAGAAGCTTTTGGGAAAAGAGGCATTCAAGAATGCGCGCTCTATCAGCAGGGAGAGCGCAATTATGGTGCGGGGAAACGTAAAGGCAGAGCCGAAAGCACCTCGCGGATACGAGATCCTGCCCACAGAGATCAGGGT
>JAQVZT010000086.1 GCA_028708055.1 Methanothrix sp. | reverse complement strand
TCAACGAATATGGTATCGCCTGAATTAGCCTCATCAATGGCCGCCTGAATGCTCTCTCCCGGCGAAACGGCAATTGTTGCCGCCAGGGTCGGTGATGAGAGAATGATCATCGCTGCTGCCAGCGCCGTAAGTACTGCCAATGCTGCCAGATCTTCTGCTCTATGCTTCATTGCCTATCCCCTAGACTATTATAATTCTTCTAGCTTTAAAAGCTTGCCTGATCCAATGTTTCTCAAGGTAGCCCTCGACTCACGGAAAGGATTTATGAAACAGACACCCAATATTATGATCCAATGAATGAGCAGCCTCATTTTCTCCCAATGTCCATGCAGGAAGCAAGAGAGCTGGAGATCGATCAGTTCGATGTGATACTCATTAGCGGAGACGCTTATGTCGATCATCCCTCCTTTGCTGCGGCGGTCATCGGCCGGGTGCTCTGGGATGCCGGTTACAGCGTGGGGGTCATCGCCCAGCCGGACTGGAGAACGGACGAGGACTTCAAGAAGCTTGGCCGTCCGCGGCTCTTCTTCGGGATCTCCTCCGGAAACGTCGACTCCATGGTCAATAACCTGACTGCCAACCTGAAGCGGCGCAGCTCGGATGTCTACTCGCCGGGCGGAGCATTGCTCAGGCCGGACAGGGCGGCAATCGTCTACACCGACAAGGTTCATGCCCTCTTTCCGGGCGTCCCCATAATCCTGGGGGGTATCGAGGCCAGCCTGCGCAGATTTGCTCATTACGATTACTGGTCGGATTCTGTTCGCCGCGCAATTCTTGCAGACGCGCCCGCGGATCTGATCATCTACGGCATGGGGGAGGCTCCTCTGCGAGAGGTGGCCCTGAGGCTGGAAAAAGGAGAGGGCGTCGGCGAGATCAGAGATGTTGCCGGAACAACGGTCAAAGAGGAGATCGCTCGCTGGCGCAGCAGCAGTCCGCTGGAGGGATCGCTTGTAATCCCTGGCTTTGCAGAAGTTTCCACAGACCGAAGAAAGTATGCCCAGGCTTTCGCCATGCATTACGGAGAGCAGGACCCTTTTCACGGGCGGGCGGTCGTCCAGGTGCACCCCAAGACGGTCATCATCCAGAATCCTCCTGCAAGGCCGCTGCGGACTGAGGAGCTGGACCGGATCTACGAGCTGCCCTTCGCCCGCGAAACCCATCCATCTTACCGCGACGCCGTCCCTGCCCTGGAGCCGGTGCGCTTCTCCATCACCAGCCACCGGGGCTGCTTCGGCTCCTGCTCCTTCTGCGCCCTGACCCACCACCAGGGCAGAATTGTGCAGAGCAGGAGCGAGGAGTCCATCTTGCGAGAGGCGGCAGCTCTGACCAGAATGAAAGGATTTGCCGGAGTCATATCCGATGTGGGCGGGCCGACTGCCAATATGTACGGCCTCTCCTGCCACCGCTGGAAGACGGGTGCCTGCTCGGACAAGCTCTGCTCTGCCGATTGCCCCAGCCTGAATAAGGACCACTCCCGCCAGGTCGAACTCCTGCGCAGGCTGAGAAAGATTCCCGGCGTGAAAAGGGTCTTCATCGGCTCTGGAATCAGGCATGACCTGATCATGGCCGACCATTCTTCTTACCTGGAGGAGCTTTGCAGGCATCACGTCTCCGGGCACCTCAAGATCGCTCCGGAGCACATCAGTTCGGCTGTGACTGAGTGCATGCACAAGCCTTCCCGAGAGGTGCTGGACGCCTTCCGGGAGCGCTTTGCTGCCGCCTCCAAAGCGGTAGGAAAGGAGCAATATCTTCTGCCCTACCTCATGTCCGGCCATCCCGGCTGCACAGTGACGGAGATGGTTGAGCTGGCCGAGTACCTGCGGGACAATCGAATGTACACTGAGCAGGTGCAGGACTTCACCCCTACTCCCATGACCGTTTCTACTGCAATGTACTACACGGGTCTTGACCCGTTTACCCTCAAGCCTGTGCACGTTCCCATGGGCCGGGAAAAGAGGATTCAGCGGGCCATTCTCCAGTACCGGGACCCGAGAAACTACGATCTGGTCCGGGAGGGCCTCTTGATGGCGGGAAGGACGGACCTCATCGGCCAGGGGAGATGCTGCCTGATTCCGGCGCGGCCTGCGGGCGGGTGGGGGATGGAGAATAGAGCGAGAGATAGATGGGAGGGAAAGAGGAGAAAGGATACAGGATGAATATCTTCTAATTAATTTTTAATCTTTAAGGCAAAGCTTATGAAGACAAACCTAAATCGCTGTTTGAAATAATTGGAGCTATATCATGCCTGATCGAATCTTCATCTCCTATTGCCATCAGGATGGCGACTTCGCTGACTATCTTGCCGCAAAATTGGAGCAAAATGGATTTGAGCACTGGTTGGACATTATGGAATTGAAAGGAGGCGACGAATGGCGAGAAGAAATCGATAGGGCTATCAGGGATTCATCAGCACTTATCTTAATAGTGACACCTGAATCAAGGAACTCAAATGAGGTCACATGTGAATGGGTTTTTGCGCTTGGTGCTGGTTTAAAGGTAATTCCTATCATGCTTCATGAGACACAGGTACATCCGAGATTAAATAAGATTCATTATTACGATTTTACAAAAAGAGGAGCCCGACCATTGGATAAGCTGATGGCAGATCTTAAGGCAATTTGCGAGAAGGAACCAAAGGGTAAGCGCGACATTAACCCTGCGATTAAACAGGCCAGTTCCATTGAAATATCTGTTAATTGTCCGCCATTCATTGAGAATGCAATAAAGTCTTTGGATAGTGTCAATCTGGACGAACGGAAAGATGCTATCGACCTTCTCATTCAAAATGATCAACCTCTCTCGCGAGGAGCGCTATTATCTGCACTAAAGAAACACCCATTGAATGATGTGAGGCGTGGGATTGCGCACAGGCTTGGCGAGTCTGGATATATATATGGCATGCCTGGATTGATTGAGGCACTAAGAGATCATGACAATTCTGTTCGTGAACAAGCTGCATGGGCTCTGGGAATTATTGGAGATAATACTTCGTCATCTGGATTGATGGAAGCCCTCGGAGATCCTGACAATATTGTTCGAATGTATGCGGCAGAAGCCCTTGGAAAAATTGGGAGCAAAGATGCAGTGCCCAAATTGATCGAGGCCCTTAAAGATCCTGAAAAATCCGTTCGAGGGAACGCAGCAGATGCCCTTGGCAGGATTGGAGATAAAGATGCAATACCTGCATTGGAGCAATTGCTTAATGATAATGAAACCTTGGTTCGCAAAGAAGCATCACAAGCTCTAGAGAAATTCAATAGAAGATCTGATGCTAAAGAGCAAAATTAAGTCCGGTTCGGAACTGGCCGCAGGCCAATCTCATTGAGATCGCTATTATAAAGTAGATCAAAATGGAAGATTTCGCAGACAGATATGGAAGCCGTTTCATAAAACTGGCCGACCGCAGGGGCTCAGGCAGGGAGTTTGAGTTCGATCAGGTACTGCTCATGCCCACTGCCGCAGGTTACCGTGCCCTGGTGGAGCAGGCCCATGAGGAGATCAAGCCAAAGGTAATGATATACCTATCCAAGAGGTGGTCGCAGGGCACTATCGAGAACCTCTCCTTTTTTGCCATGGCAGCAGCCGTTTACGCCCGGAGCATCTGTGATCCGCCTTTTGCACTCGATGTGGGAAAGGTGCTGCTCAGGACGGTCGCCTTCTGCAACCGCAGATGTGCTTACGGAAAAGGATTCAGAGGAGGATGCAGACTGGCAATGAACAGTGCGGAGCATCATCTGCCCAAGTGCATCAAGATTCCCAGGGATCTTGCAGTGATCCTGAGCAGCCTGAAGAGATATATCGCAACCGGAAAAGAACCGGGCGGCCAGGATGCGGCAAGCGTGCGTCAGGCAATGAGCGTCAAGATTGATCCGGGATTGGACTATGCTCCGGCGATGTCGTGCTAAGAATCAATTCTAATAATTGAAGCGAGCGCGAACAATTGCGATCTGATCACCGGCACACTTTCCTCTCCCCGTTATGTACTGGTATCCTTCCTTGCCCCCGTCTTTCCTCACCGCTCATTTGATCTTCGTTTCCGGCATCTCGAAGCGGGCGATCACCGGGGCATGGTAGGACTTAGGATAGAATATCTTGGAGGCGAAGACTATCGACTCGTTGTGCAAAAGCTCATTGTGATCTCTTAGCTCTTGAAATAGGCAAGGATGGTCCTGGGAGTCAATTTGTGCCCTGGGTGTTGATGGGCCGTCGACTCCTGGATGCAGGTTGATCACAATAGGGGCAGAAGGAAGAGTTTTCAGTGGGCCATTTTCCAGTGCCGGGACCCTGGAACTACGATCTGGTAAAGGAGGGCCTACAGATGGCGGGAAGGACGGACCTCATTGGCCAGGGGAAGCGCTGTCTGATCCCGGCACGGCCTGCGGGCGGGTGGGGGATGGAGAAGAGGACGGGGTCAGTGGGAAAGAGGAGATTGGATGTAGGGAAGGAGCTAACAGATGCAACTGTTTTTCATAAATTTTAATCAATTTATTTAATACAATTTTATTTATATTATGATTATACGAAATTTCTTTGAGGTAAGACAAAGTTAATGAGGATAAACCTGAATTGCTGATTGGAAAATTGGAGCCACGATATGACTGGTCAAATCTTCATCTCCTATTGCCATAATGATGGCGACTTCGCAGAGAATCTTGCCTCTAAGCTAAAGGACAATGGATTGAAATTTTGGATGGACGAGACTGGATTGGAGGGCGGGGATGAATGGCGCGAAGAGATCGATAGATCTATCAGGAAGTCGTCGGCGCTTGTCTTGGTAGTGACTCCCGAATCAAAAGATTCATTTTACGTAACATACGAATGGATCTTTGCCTTGGGTGCTGGTTTGAAGGTAGTACCCTTAAAGCTCAAAGAGACAGAGCCACATCCACGATTAAGGGATATTCATCATCACGATTTTACAAACCGACGCGCTCGACCCTGGGATAAATTGATTGCTGATTTAAAGGCGATCTGTGAAAAAGAGCCAAAGGAAAAATGCGATAATGATGTTGGGATCAAACAAGCTTGCTCGATCGAAATGCCCACCAATTGTCCTCCGATCGTTGAAAATGCAATAATGTCTTTGGATAGCGTTAATGCAGAGGAGCGAAAAAATGCAATCAAACTCCTTGCTCAATGTAATTTTCCTTCTAGAGAGAAAGTGCTCTTTTCTGCAATGAGACGACATCCTTTGGAAGATGTAAGGTCAGGTATCGCATCAGTACTTGGTGAGATAAGGACAGAAGGAGCGGTACCAGAATTGATGGAAGCGCTCAAGGATACAAGCGATTTGGTCCGCTCAAACGCAGCACATGCCTTAACCGAGATTGGAGACGATACCGCGATATCCAAATTGATCGAGGCACTTGGAGATGCTAATGCATCGGTTCGAGAATGCGCAGCATGGGCACTTGGCGAAATTGGAGATAGCGTTGCGGTACCGAGATTGATCGAAGCACTGGGGGACACTAACGAATCGGTTCGTGAAAACGCAGAACATGCTCTGGCTAAGATTGGAGGCGATACCGCGATATCCAAATTGATCGAGGCACTTGGAGATGCTAATGCATCGGTTCGAGAATATGCAGCATCTGCACTTGGAGAGATTGGTGATAGCACTGCGATATTAAGATTAACAGAAGCAACCAGAGACACAGACCAGTATGTTCGCATTGAAGCAGCAAAAGCCTTGACAAGAATTCGCCAAAATATCTGATGCGAATGGGCAGGCTGAGGCAATGCTCCCGGCTGCAGGACCATATTTTTGGAGTTTCTTTTTATAAATAGAGGAATTCAGTAGTAGGCATCGAAACTCCAGGGAACGTCTTGATATCTGTTTCTTATCGATGGTGGTACATTCTTAGCCGCTTCCCCTATGACTTCGATTACACGAATTGCAGCCAATACCTTCTCTTCATTGCTCTGAAATGCTCTGTAGTCGATGTCTTCAACAATATCCATACCCTTGATTGTATACTGGGCCATATCTTCCAGAAAATCACTATAGTCCCGCGATCCTGCTTTCATACAGGAATCACTTCTGTCATTACTCTCCGTCCAATGTGGGTCTTAAGGGCTTTTTTCATGACCAGATCGACTTTTATGCCCAGCTTCTCGCTCAACTCATCCTCCATGCGAATGAATTGCAGGAGAGACGGTGCCTGGTGAAACTCCACGAGCAAATCCAGACCGCTCGACTGCTTCGCCTCTCTGCGAACATATATTCCAAAGATGCCCAGGGATTTCACTCTATAGCGCTCTGTGATCTCGAGCATGCTCTATTTGAGAATCTGCTCAATCTCCTCCAGCGACCGAGCCTGCCGGCCGGCTTTGCGCTTACTTGCCATAATCGTCACCAAGAAGTCTTGCCAATGACACCTCTATTCACACATATCGTATCGCTTGATTATCTAGTTAATGGGAAGCTCATGCCAAGTTGTCCGCATAGGCAAAAATATTAAAGTTCATGGAATCCGCTCCGAATTTTCTTTTACCGGCATTCTTCCTTCTCCCCCTTTATGCACTGGTATCCTCTCTCGCCCCCGTCCGGCCCCTCCGCCCATTTTATCTTGGTTTCCGGCATCTCAAAGCGGGCGATCACCGGGGCATGGTCGGATTCAGGATAGAATATCTTGGAGGCGAAGACAATGGACTCGTCGTGCAGAAGCTCATTGTGAACCTCTGAGCCCTTGAAATAGGCGAGCATGGTCCTGGAGACCAGAATGTGGTCTAGCATCTTTCCCCTGCCGTTGTGCAGGAGCGAATAGCGCGCCGGCTCGGGTATGTTTCTCTCCGTGGGAACCATCACCCGCATGGCCAGGTCCATGTTTCCTGTGTTCTCAACGTCGCCCCGGATGGCTTCAATGGATACCTCATCAAACTCCTCATTGAAATCCCCGCAGACGGCGATGAGGGCACAGGGGTCCCGGTCGAACATATGATCGATGAGAATGCGCGTCTCCAGAGCCTGGCCGATGCGCTTCATGCTGGAGATGAAAACGCCCTCCGCCCAGCCTGAGGCCGTCTTCCATGTTCGTGGCGTCAATTTGTGCCCCTGGATGTTGGTTGGCCTGCGGCTCTTGAGATGCAGGTTGATGACATTGGCCACCATATCATTGGGAAGGCGAATTTTTGCATGCAGGATGGGCCTCTCCCAGGAGATCTCCCTGGCCTCACGCTCCTCAGGCAGGGCGGTGACCTTTTGGTAGCGGGGCGAGGGGGCATACTCATGCAGATACTGGTCGTGGTCCACAATATCGTAGCGGCTGAGGATGACCAGATTGTGGTGCTCAAAAGGCTCTCTGGTATCCGGGTCGATGGTGAAGATCTTTTTATAGCCTTCGTAGGGAGTGCACTCCAGGAGGCGGTTCATGGCCTCCAGCCGCACCTTTCTGCCGCTTCTGTGCTGGCCGCAAACCTCCTGCAGACAGAGAATGTCCGCATCAAGGCGGACTAATTGGGGCCGCAGGATCGGTATTCTTTCCTCAAGGCTGGGGATGCGGTCCCGCCTGTCGTCCAGGTTCATGAGGTTGAAGGTGGCAATGCGCAGCTTTATGGCCATTTCTTAACTCCCTGATATCCTTAGATTACTGTTCCGTTCTGCTTTTCTGTTTTTTTTTATTTTCTGTTATGAGGGGATCTAATCCGGCATTATCTTTTTGGTTAAACCTGGCATTGGGCCGGGCTTTCCTGCCTCAGTCAGGATGGGATCCACCGCATCAGGGGGAAGCTCATTTTGAAGCCCTCCTCTCTCGTTGGCTCTTAACCGATCCTCAGGCAGCAGGGTAAAGATCCTCCGGCAAAAGCCCCTTTCATCTGTCTTGGCCGCGGTCTTCTTCAGGACGGAATAGCCGATGAGCGTCTCGCCCGGGGGAGCCCTGACCGGCCCGGTGCGAATGTGGCAGAAAAGCCATCCCTCCCGCACAAAGTCCATGGCCGCCAGAGCGTCGTGATCCCTAAGCCAGACTATTTTTTCCTCATCGTTGTATGATGGATGCATGCTGACATTCAACAGATCTGATCGATCCCGCGCGTCTTCTCTCAGGCTGGCCCGAAAAGATGCCGCTACCAGCGGATTGGCCATAAACGGGGGCAAGCCCAGTTCAGCAAGAACCTTCTTGCATAGCTGCATAGAGTCCTGCATAGCGAGCGCTGGATCTGCTGCTGAAGCCTTGAGAACGCTGCTGTGTATCCTTTGCAGATATCGCAGTCCTTCATCCATGATGCGGTATGCTTCCTCCCCCGGGCGCGGCTCATCCCAGGCAGCGAGGAGGAGCTTGATATCGGGAATTGCGGCAAGCCTCTGCACCGATCGGACGGAAGCCAGGACGTCCTGGTATATGGGCATCTCCCCGGCAATTGGAATTGCGTCCGCTGTGATGAGCGCGCCCTCTTCCGCCATCCACATGGATATGGAGCCACAGGAGTGGCCTGGGGTATGCAGCACCCGCAAATCAGGGCAGCCATCCAGATGCAGAAGATCTCCCTCTTTCAGTGCCCGGTCGACTTCTACTGATCCGCCCACCAGATCGAAGAATCCGGGAACGGGCCGCTCCTTCGCCTGCAAATCCACATCCTCTATCCATGCCCTTTCTGAAGCATGAGCTGCCACAGTGCAGCCAGTAATCCGCTTTATTGCCGCAGCCGATCCGATGTGATCCGGATGGGCGTGGGTGAGGATGAGCATGGAGATCTCTTGTGGGCTTCTGCCGGTGTCTTTCAGGTACTGGAAAATGATCTTCTCGGAGCCGGCTATACCGCTATCGACAAGGCATATTCTCTCCCCATAGATCAGAAAGACATAAACGAACCTGTCAATTCTCTTCCCGAATGGACCGGCTATCTGAAAGGGAATCTTCAGGGCATGAATATGATCGGCTATCTGCATCATCTCATCTTTATATGCGGCCTTATTTTTATACTTTGAGACTGCAATGGGATGAACGAAGTGGTAAAAGTGTCAGATCAGGAGTCTTTCTGGGAGAATAGCAGTTTTGTCGTAGTCACAGATAAAAGCAAACCGGCCATGAAGCTGACCGTAGAAGAATTGCAGCGGAGGGCAAAGAAGGTCTATGTGGTTGATCTGTCCGATAGCCCGGATCAGGGTACCGCGCACAGCATCCAGGATATTCCCTCAAGCCTCGACTGCGCAGTCGTGGGCCTGCAAAAGGGAAAAACAGAGAACGCAATAATTGAATTGAAAAAGAA
>JAQVZT010000001.1 GCA_028708055.1 Methanothrix sp. | reverse complement strand
ATCACGATCCTCGATGGAAGATCAACGAGCAGAAGATGATATAAAAACTTTGTTAAAATTTTTTCATACTTGTTATGAGTGGCTCATAATCACATCACATTCTAAAAATCGTTCGATAAATCTCGATGTTATGACCGAGCGGCAGTGTCCTGCCACCTAGGCACGAAGGAAGAGAGGACGCACAAGGGATTCGTGTCGGTCTACAGGCGTTGCGATCCTTGCGAGCGCGCAGGTCAGCAGAGCCCGGCAGTCTACGGCTTAGCAGCATCCTAGCATCGCGATTTGCCATTCCCGCTACCGGGTCCTTCGCCGTATGCTGAACATGTCGGGCCGCGCCAAAAGAGGTCGTTTCTCGACAAAAGGCCATCCGGGACGGCAGCCTCCGTCCGCCAGCCTGGCCCAGCTGCCAAGCAAGCGCCCGGCCTCGTGGGCCGGGATGGGCGGCTTTGCGAGCGCTGATGGTCTCCGGCGGGCAGATCTTTTCAGAGCAGTGGGCCAGCCGCTCCCCCAGCAGTTCCTCAAACGTTCCGTATCCCCGCATCGGGTCCCGGCTGCGCCACGTGGGGCTGGGACTAAATGGCGATGTTGTCACAACGGGCTGGATGGCCTGGCAGGCAATCGTGCATGGGGGCAGGAGGCCCGTTGGACCCAGTGTCAGGAAGTGTTGAGCTCAAGAAGAGTGGTTTTCCAAGGAAGTTGGATTTAGGATATGAAGTTATGCAGCCTCAAACCATTGATCACGACTGATTTCTGCTCTTTAGGACTTTCTTAATGAGGTCAACGCTAACGTCTTCGCCATGATGCGGGTTGGGAATGAGCAAGAATACTCCATCCTTTTGCATGTACGGATGCTTCTTACCGGGAAAAGGTCCGTTCCACCCAAGTTTGTTGAGACGGCTGATTAGCTCGTGCCATGAAACCGGTACGAGTTTAGTCTGCAACAGCCATCGGCTCATTCGAGACTTGTATCATATGACCTTCGAGAGGCGGGACCGGGTAGCCCCATGCCAGATGCGCTGCGATCCAATCTTCAAGGGCATCCATGAGGTTCTTTCGGCATTCTTCAAGAGTTTTGCCCGTTGCCCACAGTCCTTTGAGTTCTGGAACTTCGCCATAAAATGGCTCTGGGTCATCGATGATCTCGTTTTTTCTTCGCATGCTTTAGACCGCTGCCAGAAAGCCGGGCCCTCCGGGGCTGGCTGCGTTGTCGTCTTCCATGCGGACGCTCGGGCGGGCTCACGCAGGGGCGCGCGGGCATATGTGGGCGGGCGGCTTTGGTGAGCGAGAGAATAACTCCGCACTAAATGGCAAGTCAGATCTCTAAAGCCGATACTCTAATTAATGTCTAAACTAAATAATTCTGTTTATGGGACGTGTTCGATATCTGCATCAGCGATTTGTGCGCAATGGCTTAAGGCGGTACTGCTGCGAGCAACAATGAAGAAGAGAATGTCCTGTATGATAAGATAAAATCGTTTGTTTTGACAAATGATATAATCATCTCAAATCATGCCGGTGCAAGGATGTTCTAAAGAGGCGTATCCGCCGAGGATCTGATATCCTTATTAACAAATGGAGAGATAATAGAGAAATACCATGACGATTATCGCTGCCCCGCTGTGCTGATGTTAGGGCTAACAAGAGGGATGCTGCATCATATAGTTGTGGCTATCTGCAAAGATCGACTGGTAATAGTGACAGTATATCTGCCAAACGAAGATGAATGGGTAAATAGCAGGTGGAGGAGATAGAATGGACCCTGGTGAATGCCTTCTATGCAAGAGCAAAATGCGAGAAGGAATCACAGAATTTGTCGCCAGAGTTGGCGAGCAGGTAGTAGTGATCAAGAATATTCCTGCATTCGTTTGTCCGAACTGTGGCGAGTCTTACTACTCTATAGATACTCAAAGAAAAATCGATCGCATTATGGAGGCATTTCATGATGGAAGATTGCTTGCAAAACCGCTCGCGGCGGGCGAGGTTGATCTGAAGGCTCTAGAAGCCTGTCCGACTACGTCGTGTGCTGCAATTGAGGATCTCTGAGCAATGTGTATTTGACCGCAGAAGCAACCGACGGAACGGCAACGCGGGGCGCGTGCGTGGGCCTGCCGCCAGAGTTGCCAGTCGGTCCAATGTCACGGATTTAACGTGATGCCGGAAAGCCGCAAAGTTCAGATGAGAGACAGACGTCTTTTTCCAGATCACTCAATCCGCGCCGATTGGGTCGTCTCGCGATAAAAGGCCATCCGGGGCGATAACCGCCGTCCGCCAGGCTGGCCCGACCAATGGGCAGGGGCTGCTTTGCGGGCGCTGGCAGTCTCCGGCTGGCCGATCCTTGCGGGGCCACAGGCTAGTCGCGCCCGGCAGCCCCGCACGTGTACCGGGCCTTCAGTCACGCAAAAATCAATAGCTGCAAAAATATTAAATCTGAAACCCAATGTACGAAATATCGGATCTATCCTCAATGAACCATTCAAGGTCTTTATAAAAAAGCTCATATAGCGCATTTGTCAATGCTAGGTCATCAATTATTTCCATCACAGATGGAAGAAAGATACGAAAATAGCCATTCTTGGTGTAGCGTCCTAATGACTTAAGCGCATTGATATATTCACTTCTCAGCCTTATTTGGTCTTCTTCATTGATATCTGGATCCGCACACACTACCTCAGCGGGCAGTATTTCTCCTTTGGGATGTGGCATGAAATAAATGGATGCCTCTCCAAGCGGACATCTTATGATACCTTTTTTTGAAAAGTCTACTCCTAAGTGATATCTTACGATACATCTAAAAGGACAAATACTGGCATAGCCCATATACTTTCTCAAATTGGGAATATTCGAATCCACCATATCCGAATACAGGCGAGGCAAAATGTTATACATTACATTTAGCCGATTTATGAGCCTTTTTTCCATTTCTTCTCCCAAGTGAGGAGAACTCTCACGACAATAATAGGGAGGCAAGACCACCTCCGTTAAAGATATATCTCTATTTATTAATTCATCTAATGATACAAGAATATGCTCTATATTAAGTGGCCATCTTGGATTATTAATGCCGACATGGATAAATCGATGGTATCTCATGCTTTTAAGAGTATCATAATATACTCTCGCGTCATACAAACCATAATTGAATTTCCATAGGGGTTCAAGAGACTTATCCTGAAACATTCTTGCAGTCGAGGCTATCCTTTTAATGCTTGCAACGATCATCTCACACTCTACTTCGATTGGATGATCAAGCAATTTAAATCTAAGACTGCGTGTCAATTGATCTCTTATATCATCTGTTGCCAATATTCTTGCAGAATCTAAATCCAATCCTGGGATACTCATTTCCCTATAAAAAAATTCTGATTTAATCTTAAAGGAGCTCTTGGATCTTATGATTGGTTTAAAATCTTCAGAAGATTTAATAAGTTGATAACCATATCTGATCCTTTGATTAGGCACATCGATATATCCAATTACTTGCACTTTTTGATCTTTGATATTCGATTTTTGATCTGGATGAATAGATAAATAAGGAGTGAAGTTTTTCTTAATAGCATTAAAATATTTATCTAATAGTAAATTATACGAGCATTGAAGCTGGAAAAGATAATTATATTCAAATTTAGAATAGTCTTTTGTATTCTCTAGATCAACATATCTAGCCTCAAGACATTTGATGTATAATTGCAGGTCGTTTAATTCTAAATAATCAAGTATTGCCTTCTGTTTATCTTTCTCTTTTGGGATGCCTGCCAAAAATAATATTATGTCAAAATACGCCTCATTTTCGTGAAATCCTTCTAAAAAGCTTATTATTTTATCGGATGAAAATGATTTAATCAATCTAGCATAAAAAAATTCCCTGATTGCCGGGTGAATAAAATCAAAAGAAGAGCAAGAGCCTGTCAAAATGCCTGATTCTAAAATCTCCTGCAAAAGCGCTGTAATATCATGAAAATTATTTAATCCTGTTGTGCATTGAGTATAGTCACTAAATAATGGTTCACATGTTTTTCTTTCTGCTAAACATGACAGAAATTGCATTTTCAATTGCAGGGAATATTTTGGCTGATATCCAGGTATCCGTTTAAAAAGATAGTCTTCTAGCAAGTAAGATGCGAATCTATCGTGTAGTATTGCCCTATTTTTCGCCATCTCCATATTCGTATTGCCTTCCGCCATATTGCACAGCATAAATAGATATAACGGCAATCGTGCCAAATCAAGCAAATTTTGCTCGAATAGATGATATGAAAAGTGATCCAATGATTTAATATTTTTGGCGTAATCGTCAATTTGGGAATTATTCAACTCTTTCATTTCGAATGCGCTAAAATTAGATAATTCTTCATGGTAACTGGCTTTTCTGGAAGTCAAAATTATTTTATTATTATTGTTATTTGATAATGATGCGATCTCGCTTTCGAAGATTTCCTTAGAATTCCTGATTTCATCGTAGCCATCAATTAAGATAGCATATTTATTTGAACGTAATTCGTCTGCTATTATATCTTCATCTATTCCTGCAATGCAAGGTTTTAATTCACTCTCAATAGCTTCGAGAATTGTATTAAAAGCAAATCCCCAAAATTTTGCTTTTATGATTATAGGTATCGAATGAGAATCAGCTATGGTTTCCAAAGCTAAATGATTTAATAGACAAGATTTGCCGGACCCGGGATCCCCAAGGATTATTAAATGATTATTATCAATTGAAGCCATTTCCGCGGAGATCAATTGACCTTCCTCACCACTTTTTTTTAATTCCGAACGGAAACGCGAGATCGAGGAAACAGATGTCAAAAATCTAGGTATATAGAATCCAATTGAGTTCTTAATTTCCTCTGAAAGTCTATCTGAGAGGGTAATAACGTATTGACTATAATCTATATTACTTAAATTTATATTATTAACATCATTTCTCTTTAAATCCCTTACACGCGAATAGGCCAATAGTCTCTTTACCTCGCCCCATTCTTGGATTAAATCCTTGCGCAAGAATTGCTTGATTTCTTTGAATTTATTATATCCATCGTATATCATTATGCATATTTTTATACCATTTGTTAAGACTACAATGGGGGCTCTTGAGAAAATAGCATAAGAGATTGCTTGATCAATATACTTGTCCAAATCCACATCCGGCTTCTTTATCTCCACAATCACCAGAGTATGATTCTCTACCCAATCTTTGTCTTTTTTATTATGTATATAATTTGGATCATTGAAATATGCAAGGTCCGCGTATTTTGGCGGCTCTTTCCGACGACCAATCGTGCCATAAATGGCAAGTTCACTTTCAGAATAATTATCTTTATAGCCCAATAGCCTAAACAATTCGAATACGAACTTTAATCTAACATCTTCTTCGGTAATAAGATCGGTATTAACGAGTAGTCTAAGCTTTGGATTCTTTTTCATAGCATCCAACCCATAAGTTAATCCAATAATAGCTTTTATAGCTTTTCGCTGCAATGGATGTTTAAGGGAATTTGCGTTTCTTCAAAAAGCCTAATTTGCTCTTTGAAACGATCTTTGCACTCTGGAATAGCTCAATGGCCTTTGGAGAACATGAGCGATTACTCATCAGGATGCTATCCAGAAATTAATGCTCATAACATGTTGACAGAGATCCTCTATCTTTCGCCGTCTAGTTTGCACCTATCGTTCATCTCTTCTCATACCTTTTCACAATCCCTCCGCAATATTCCGACATCCGCCGCCATCTTCTCAAATAATTCCTTATATCCTCGATCGCACCGCAGTCTTAGAGGTGAGAGGTCGAAGACTACCACAGATACGTGCGGACACTCCTTTCAAGGGCCAGATTCCGATGAGTTGGGCCTCTCCCCAACTCATCCAGCATGACTGCGGAGCCAGTGCGAAAAATCAGCAGCTCCCCAGAAATAAATATTAAACATTAAATAAAATCAAGGTGAAACATGAGGCAAGTAGCCATCTACGGTAAAGGCGGCATTGGCAAGTCGACCACCACCCAGAATCTCACTGCAGCTCTGTCCACTATGGGCAAGAAGATCATGCAGATAGGATGCGATCCGAAAGCAGATTCTGTGAAATTTCTGATGAACGGCAAGAAGCAACCCTCGGTCCTGGACACGCTGAGAAAAGAGGGTGAGGTGCAATTGGATGATGTCCTGAAGGTGGGCTTTGGCGGCATCAAATGCGTTGAATCCGGTGGCCCCGAGCCCGGCGTAGGCTGCGCAGGCAGAGGCATCATCACCTCCATCGGACTGCTGGAGAACCTGGGTGCCTACACCGACGACCTGGACTACGTATTCTACGATGTCCTGGGCGACGTGGTCTGCGGAGGATTCGCCATGCCAATTCGAGAAGGAAAGGCGCAGGAGATCTACATCGTCGCCTCGGGCGAGATGATGGCTCTCTATGCAGCCAACAACATCTGCAAGGGCATCCAGAAGTTCGCAGAGTCCGGCGGAACACGCCTGGGCGGCATCATCTGCAACTCCAGAAACGTTGACCGGGAAAAGGAGCTGGTATCCCACTTCGCCCAGAAGCTGGGAAGCCAAATGATCCAGTTCATCCCCAGAGACAATGTGGTCCACCAATCCGAGATCCATAAGCAGACGGTAATCCAATTCGCTCCTGACTCCAATCAGGCCAAAGCCTACCTGGCCCTGGCCAAGGCGGTGGACGAGAATGAGATGTTCGTGATTCCCAAGCCCATGGAGTACGAGGAGCTGGAGGCTGTCATGATGGAATGGGGTGTTGTAGAATGAAGATGATTCGAGCCGTCATCCGGCCTGAAGCCGTGGACAAGGTGGCAGACAGCCTGGAATCCGGCGGCTTTACCGCTTTGACCAGAGTCGAGGTCTTCGGCAGAGGCAAGCAGAAGGGCATCAAGGTGGGTAACGTAGTCTACGACAACCTGCCAAAGACCATGCTCATGCTGGTGGTCGGAGACGATGACCTGGAAAAGGTCGTCAAGATCATCGAGGGCGCTGCGCGCACGGGAAACATCGGCGACGGCAAGATCTTCGTAACTTCCGTCGACGAGGCCTACACCATCCGGACGGGCGAGCGGGGGCTGTAGATGAAAGAAGTCCTGGCCATCATCCAGATGAACAAGATGGAGAGCACCAAAGATGCCCTGGAGGTCATAGGCATCCCATCCATCACCGTCTACAAAGCCAGCGGCCGGGGAAAGCAGAAGGGTCTGCAAATCCCCCATCCGTCCCAGCTTGATTCATCGAATAAGAATATGAAATTCATTCCCAAGAGGATGATCTCGATCATGGTGGAAGACGAATTCGTACCGGCAGTGGTGGCCGTCATCACCAAGGTCAACCGCACCGGAAACTTCGGTGACGGCAGGATATTTGTCTGCCCGGTGGAAGAGTCCGTCCGGATAAGAACCGGCGAGAGAGGGAGTGTGGCAATATCATGAGCGGAGCGGAAAAAGTCGAGAGCGTGGCCAAACCGACAACTATCGCCGGTAGCCTGGAAGCAGTCGAGGATATGCTCAGAGGTATTCCCAAGAATACGAGAGAGGTACGAAAGAAGCATGTGGTGGTCAAGGACGCCTGCGAGGTCGAACAGAAGATCGAGGCCAACGACAAATCCATCCCCGGCATCCTCACCAACCGCGGCTGTGCCTATGCAGGCTCCAAAGGAGTGGTCTTCGGGCCGATCAAAGATATCCTGCATATCACTCACGGCCCCATCGGTTGCGCTTACTTCACCTGGGGCACCAGAAGAAACCTCATGAAAAAGGAGGAGGGCAGAGACTGCTTTGCCGGCTATTGCCTCAGCACCGATGTCAAGGAGACCGATATCGTCTTTGGAGCCGAGAAGAAGCTCGCTGCCGCCATTCGAGAGGCCTATGCCATCTTCAAGCCTGAGTGCATCTCGATATTCTGCACCTGCCCTATCGGCCTCATCGGCGATGATATCGAATCGGTCTGCAAAAAGGCAGAAGCCGACCTGAGAATCAAGGTCATCCCGGTGCGCTGCGAGGGCTACCGGGGCGTCTCTCAATCGGCGGGCCACCACATAGCCTCCAACTCACTGATGGAGCACCTGGTGGGCACAGAAGAGCTGGAAGACCCCGGCCCCTTTGATGTCAACGTCTTCGGAGAATACAACATCGGCGGGGACTACTGGGTAGTCAAAGAACTGCTTGAAAAGGTGGGCTACAGAGTGGTCAGCCCCTTCACTGGCGACGCCTCATTCCACGATATCGCCAAAGCGCACAGAGCCAAGCTGAACATCCTGCTCTGCCACAGGTCAATCAACTACACCAACCGCATGATGGAGGAGAAATACGGCCTGCCCTGGCTCAAAGTCAACTACCTGGGAGTTGAAGACACAATCGCCACCCTTCGGGATATGGCGGCCTTCTTCAATGATCCGGATCTGACAAAGAGAACCGAGGCTGTGATCGCCGAGGAGATGGCAAAGATCCAGCCGACCATTGACATGTACAGGAAGAGGCTCGCCGGAAAGAAGGTCATGATTCTGGTCGGAGGCTCACGCGCCCACCACTTCAGAAACATGTTCGAGACCCTGGGCATGGAGGTGGTCGTGGCCGGATATGAGTTCGCCCACCGGGATGACTATGAGGGCCGAAAGGTGCTCTCCTCAATTGTGCACACCGGACGGTCGAAGGTGCTCGAGGACATTCATTACGAGCGTGACCCGAATGTTGTCTCGCCCTACGACAATGCAGAGATCCAGAAAAAGAAGGAGAAAATTTCAAGGCTCATGAATTATGAGGGCCTGCTTCCCCATATGAAAGACGGCCAGATCATGATCGACGACTACAGCCATCACGAATGCGAGAGGCTGGTAAAGGATATGGGAATCGATCTCTTCTGTTCGGGAATCAAAGACAAGTACGTCTTCCAGAAGATGCACATTCCATCCCGGCAAATGCATTCCTATGACTACAGCGGTCCTTACACAGGCTTTGAAGGCTTCGTGCAGTTTGCCAAGGACATCGACATGTCTGTGAACAGCCCAACCTGGAAATTCATAAACCCACCCTGGAGGCAGAACAATGCTTGATTACACACCCAAACAGATGGCCGAACGCGAAACGCTGGTCATAAACCCTGCTAAAATCTGCCAGCCGATCGGGGCCATTCTGGCCTACAAAGGCATCCACAACTGCATGCCAATCACTCATGGCTCGCAGGGTTGCTCCTCTTACCTGCGCATGGTGCTGGCCCGCCACTACCGCGAGCCAACACTGGCGGCAACATCCTCATTCACCGAGGATTCGGTGGTCTTTGGAGGCAGAAACAACCTCAAGGAGGCAGTAAACAACGTGGTCAACATCTATCACCCCGATGTGCTGGCCATAAACACTACCTGCTCCTCTGAAACCATAGGAGACGATGTAGGCAGCTTCATGGAGGAGATCAAGGAAGAGGAGTTCTTCGATCCCAAGACGAAAGTGGTCATAGCCAGCACCCCCAGCTACGTGGGCTCGCATATCACAGGATATGACAATGCGGTCAAAGCCATCGCCCAGACCTTTCCCAGGAAGAGCAAGCCCAACGGAAAGCTGAACATCATCCCCGGTTTCGTGGACCCGGGAGACATCCGGGAGATCAAGAGGCTGCTCAGCATCATGGGAGTCTCGTCGATCGTATTTCCCGATACCACCGATGTCTTCGACGCGCCACTTACTCCTGAGTCGGGAGGCCTCTACCCGCCGGGCGGAACAACTATACCTGATCTGGTTGACGCCGGAAACTCCCGGGCGACCATTGCCCTCGGAAGAACCGCCGGAGCCTCAGGTGCCATGGTCCTGAAGGGCAAGTTCGGCATACCCGCGATCATAGGCCCCATGCCCATCGGCATCAGAAACACCGATGCCTTTGTTATGTCGGTCTCCAGCCTCATGGGCCTTCCCGTACCGGAGGCTATCGAGTACGAACGGGGCCGGCTGGTGGATATGATGACCGATGCTCATCCTCATTTCCACGGCAAGGACCTCGCCATATTCGGAGACCCGGATACCGTTATCGGTCTGGTCAGCCTGGCTGTGGAGATGGGCATGAATCCGGTCTTTGCTCTCACCGGAACGCCGGACAAGAAGTTTGCTGAAGAGGTGCATAACCTATCATCCGATTGCGAGGCACTGCAAGGTGACACCTTCCTGCTCCATCAAAAGATCAAGAACCATCCGGTGGATATGCTGATCGGCAACACCTATGGGAAATTGATCGCCCGGGCCGAAGACCTCCCATTTGTGCGGGTGGGCTTCCCCATCACAGATCGGGCCAACCTGCATTATTTCCCAATCATCGGATACGCCGGTGCTGCTCGATTGGTGGAGATGATCGGCAACACCTTCCTGGAAAGAAGGGACAGAGACTCGGATGATACGCATTTCGAGATGATCCTTTAGGGGACTGGCATGAGCATTGTTAACATCTTTGATGGCAGGGAAGGGCATATTGCCCAAAAAGGCGAACAGAGCATGCCTCTGGCCTGCAACACCGAGAGCCTGGCCGGAGCTGTGAGCCAGAGGGCATGCGTCTACTCCGGAGCGAGAGTGGTGCTCAATCCCATCACCGATGCCCTGCATCTGGTGCATGGGCCCATAGGCTGCGCCAGCTACACCTGGGACATTCGGGGCAGCACCTCCTCAGGCCCCGATCTCTACAGAAACAGCTTCTCTACAGACATGAAGGAGCTGGATGTGATCTTCGGAGGAGAGAAGAAGCTGGCGGCATCTTTGCGGGAGCTGGCGGAGATGTACCATCCTCCGGCCATCTTTGTCTATTCCACCTGCATAGTAGGAATTATTGGAGACGATCTGATAACCATCTGCAAAAAGGCAAGCGAGGAGCTGTGCATACCGGTCGTGCCTGTGAGATCTGAAGGATTTCGGGGCAGCAAAAACGAGGGCTACAAAGCAGCCTGCAATGCCCTGAGCGAGCTAATCGGAAGGCGTGACTATCAGCCCAGGCACCCTTCCATCAACCTGCTGGGAGAATACAATGTGGCGGACGATCTGCAGTTCGTCAAACCCCTCTTTCAGGAGATGGGCCTCGATGTGGTGGCAACTCTTACCGGTGACGCTCGCGTAGCTGAGATAGAGAGGGCTCACACGGCTCAGCTCAATCTGGTGCAATGCAGCGGCTCCATGACCTATCTCGCCAAGATCATGCAGGAAAAATATGGAATTCCCTACAAGCGAATCAGCTTCTTCGGCCTGCAGGATATGTCAAACGCCCTGCGGCAAGCAGCGCAGTTCTTTGCCTCGGAGAAGATGGCAGAGAAGGCAGAGGAGATCATCCTTAAGAAGAGCCGGGAGGTAGCGCCCCGAATCGAAGCTTATCGAGCGAAGGTTGCCGGAAAGAAGGCGGCAATTTACATGGGCGGCGCAGCCAAAGCCGTCTCTCTCGTCCGGGCGTTCCAGGAGCTGGGAATGGAGGTCGTGATAATTGGAACGCAAACCGGCAGTCGCGAGGACTACCAAAATATCGCTTACATCATAAAAGAAGGAACTGTGATCATAGATGATGCCAATCCGCTAGAACTAAAAGAGCTTCTCATCAAGCAGAATGCGGACCTCCTGGTGGCAGGAGTCAAAGAGCGTTTCCTGGCCTACAAAATGGGGATTGCATTCTGTGATTTCAATCATGATCGAACTGTCAACTTCGAGGGCTTTGAGGGTATGGAAAACTTCGCGAGAGAGGTCAGCATTACCATCAACAGCCCGGTATGGCAGCTTGCCGTGAAGAGAGCCAGCTGCACTGGCAGAGGATCGCAATTTGCATCAGTACAGGAGGTCAGCGATGATATCAAAGAGCCTTGCCACAGTTAATCCCTGCTCCATGTGCATGCCCATGGGCAGCGTCCTTGTATTCCGGGGAATTGAGGGCTGCATGCCCCTCTTCCACGGCTCGCAGGGGTGCAGCACCTACATGCGCCTGTACCTCGCCCATCACTTCCGTGAGCCGGTGGACATTGCATCCACCGCTCTAAACGAGAAGGGAGCAGTCTACGGAGGCTCCGCCAATCTCATGCAGGGACTGAGAAATGTCATCAAGGGATACAACCCGAAGGTAATCGGCATTGCCACCACCTGTCTAGCTGAAACCATCGGGGACGACGTGCCCCAGATCGTCAGGGAGTTTCAGGCGCAGGAACCGCTGGCAAAGGATGTCGTCATCGTCCCGGTATCAACTCCCAGCTACGCTGCATCTCATGAGGTAGGCTACCGGGTGGCTCTCAAGGGCTTGGTCCAGACCATGGCCGCAAAGTCGAAGCCAAACGGGCGCATCAACATCCTGGTGGGATCGATCATCTCCCCAGCAGATGTTCGCTTCCTGAAGAGGCTCTTTGACGACTGGGGCATGGGCTATATTCTGATGCCGGACATATCTGAGACATTTGATGCGACCCTCAGCAGCGATCTGCCGCTCATCCCCAAAGGGGGAACGCCCCTGGAAGACGTCCGGGATACGGCCAATTCAAGAGCGACTCTGACCATCGGAGGATGGGTCCAGGAGCCAGGTGCAGGCGACTACCTGGAAAAGGAGTTCAAGATTCCTCATGTTGCCCTTCCCCTGCCCATAAGCCTTGAATTTGCCGATCGCCTGGCTGCCACCCTTGAAGAGCTGACCGGGATGCCCATGCCGGAGAGCTATGAGCGGCAAAGGGGACGGCTGCTGGACACCATGGTGGATGCCCATAAGATTCTGGCTGATGTCAGGACGGCGGTCTACGGGGACACAGAGATGGTCCTGGGGATAACCCGGATTATGATGGAAGTGGGCATGAATCCGCAGATTGTGGCCACAGGAGCGGCAAATCCTGCGTTTGCAGAAAAGGCGGCGGAGATTGCGCCAGGCTCTAAGGTTTCGATGGGAGCCGATTTCTCCCAGATTGCGGAGGAAGCGAAAAGCCGGGATATCGAGCTTCTGGTGGGGCCTTTCACCGGACGGAGGATTGCCAGGAAAAGCAATATACCGCTCTTGAGGGTGGGACTGCCAAACCACGATCGCTTCGGAGCCTCCCATCAGCTGCTCCTCGGTTATGAGGGCTCGATGAATCTGGTGGAGGATATGGCCAACGTCCTGCTGGAAAGCAGAGAGAGGATACCGGCATGAGAGATGACTACCGGCTGGAGCAGTTTCAGAATAAGGAGTATATAAGGCTTGAAACCATGAAGCGGAACGGGCAGTTCATTCCCACGCCCGTCTGGTTTGTGGTTGATGAAGGCCGGCTCTTCGTCCGATCCTATGCCAACAGCGGCAAGGTCAAACGGATGCGCAATAATCCCCATGTCCGGGTTACGCCCTCCGACCCGCTGGGCAAGCCCCACGGTGTGACCATCGAGGGCACTGCAATCCGGGCCAACGGAGATATTGAGATCAAAATCAGTCAGAAGCTCTACCGAAAATATGGTTTGATGAAGATGTCATTTGACCTCTGGGGCGCTATCAAGCAGCTCGACTGGGCAGTTTTTTCCATTGAGATCTGATCCTGATTGGAGGCTATGGCATCACTTCACAAACCGGTCGGTAAAGTTGCAGCCTGATCCGTAAGCTCTTTATGGGAACGCAGGCAAAAATGTGATCCTGAAAAGAGCGATGCTCAATGCCCAGGTCCAAAGCTTTATGCAGATGTATCGCGGCTAGATCATTATCCAGAGGAGTATGCCTTAAGAATGCCTCACGAAATGGCCTGCAATCAAACGGAATTGATCACTGAGCGCGAGACGGCAAACCGGGATCATGAGTTCATCGGCATCTCAAACCGCCTGGCGAGGGCTTCTCTGAAGGCAGGCATTGCCGTCCTGCTGATCATTGCCATGTCCTTCATAGCTCTGCCGGTGATCGCCCTATTTTTAAAGAGCCCACTGGAGACGACACTGCAATCACTGCGCGATCCTATGGCGCTGGATGCTCTCCGGCTCAGCCTGACAACATCGGCCCTGACCACAACGGTTGTGGTTATCTTTGGAACGCCGATAGCCTACGTCAGCGCCCGTTTTCACTACTTCGGCAAAGAGGTAGCAGACTCATTAATCGACCTGCCGGTTATCATGCCGCCCGCGGTGGCCGGAATTGCCCTGCTTATGGCCTTTGGAAGGATGGGGATCGTGGGCCACTACCTGAATGCCTTTGGAATCAGCATCGCTTTCACCACCCTGGCGGTGATAATGGCCCAGGTCTTCGTCTCATCGCCGTTTTACATCCGCCAGGCAAGGACGAGCTTTGAAGACGTGGACATATCCTTTGAAAACGCGGCCCGCACCTTGGGTGCCGGCCGGGTCTATGCTTTTTTTCATGTCATTCTGCCCATCGCCATGAACGGCCTGATCTCCGGAGCCATCATGGCTTTCGCCCGCTCACTGGGCGAATTCGGAGCTACCATCATGTTTGCCGGAAACTTTCAGGGCCGCACCCAGACCATGCCTCTGGCCATCTACACTGCCATGCAGGGAGACTTAGACGTCTCTCTCTGTCTGTCCATAATACTGGTGGCCATCTCATTTATGGTCATAATTCTGGTGAGAACCATGACCAGGAGGGTTACCAGGAGATGCTAGAGATCAACATTAAAAAGCGGCTCAGAGATTTCGATTTAGCAGTTAAGCTGGATGTCGCGAGAGGCCAGACGCTCATGCTGGTAGGCGACAACGGCTGCGGCAAAACCACCCTGCTTAACTTAGTGGCCGGCCTTGATGATCCCGACAGCGGAAGGATCGCGCTGGACGGGAGAGAGCTCTTTGATTCGGAGGATGGGATAAACGTTCCGCCGGAATTCAGGGGCATCGGATATGTCTTTCAAAGCTATGCCCTCTTTCCTCACATGAGCATCTACGACAATGTGGCATTCGGACTGCGCACCCGCAGATTGGCCGCAGCCGAGATCAAAATTCTGGTGAAGGAGAAATTAGAGGCGGCAGGGCTCTGGGAGATAAGAGCAGCAAAAGCGGCGAACGTTTCCGGCGGCCAGAAGCAGAGAGCGGCACTGGCAAGAGCGCTTATCATCGAGCCCCGCCTCCTTCTGCTGGATGAGCCTCTTTCCGCCCTGGACGTACGAAAACAGGCCACCATGAGGCGGGAGCTGAGGGAGACAATTCGCGCCTGCGCTGTCCCCTGCATCATTGTGACTCATGACCTGAGAGATGTGGCCAGCATGGGAGATCAGGCCTGCCTTCTGGAGCAGGGAAAGATCGCTCAGCATGCCAGCGCAGAAGATGTTTTGAGCTGGGGCCTGGGCGAGGACCCGGACGGCGAGAGATAGCATTCTCCGGATCGTCCAGAGCGCCGACCTCCGCCTGCCTTATGCAAAGCCGGCTGCAATTTCGCGGGCATTTTTCATCCCGTTTCATTTTGCTCTGTTCCAGTTCCATTCACTCCAGCGATATTCATTTCAGCTCTCAGCTTTCCAGTTCACTGATCCCCAGTCCACTGTTTTCTATTTCTCTTTGCAGCATTTCTCCAAGGCTATTGTCAACTGATTTAAAAAGATAACTATATTAATATCATAATTATTATTTGTAGTTCTCTGGGTCATTCATTCATATAAGGGTCGCTGTTTTATGTGACTTTAGGAAATGTTCTCAAAAATATATTCAGATTTAAAATCATATAGCAGGTGATTGCAGGCTTTTCTGGTTATGAATGGATATGAATAGATCTGAGGGATTCTGATTTTCGATTAAATACCCTTTTAACTGCCTTGAATAGGGTTCTCCTAGCAATGTGCGGATGGATCTTTGCACAGGCCATTGAATTAATACAAAAATTAAATAGGTTAAGCTATACAATTTATTGAGGGTGATGCAGTTGGAGATTAATAGTGGAGACACAGCCTGGGTTCTGGTTTCAACAGCCATGGTCATGCTCATGACGCCAGGTGTAGGTTTATTCTATGGCGGCTTGGTGCGCAGCAAGACCGTCGTCTCGATGATCGGTCTGTCCTTCCTGGCTTTTGCCATCGCCAGCATCCAATGGGTGCTGTTCGGCTACAGCCTGGCCTTCGGCTCAGATATATCCGGGATCATCGGCGGGCTGAACTACTTTGCATTGAGCGGCGTGGGATTGGGCGAAGCGCCTCTGGCCGGAAATATTCCCCACCTGATCTATGTGGCATTCCAGCTGGTCTTTGCTGCTGTGACGCTAGCCATCCTCACCTCAGCCGTTGCAGAAAGGATCCGGCTCAGCTCATTCATTGTGCTGGCTCTGCTCTGGACCACTCTGGTCTATGATCCTCTGGCTCACTGGGTCTGGGCTGGCGGCTGGATGGCCCAGATGGGTGCTCTGGACTTTGCCGGTGGAACTGTGGTGCACATAAGCTCCGGCTTTTCCGCTCTGGCCATTGCCTTGGTCATAGGAAAAAGAATCGGCTACGGCTCATACATCATGGAGCCCCATAACATTCCCATGGCCATGATCGGCGCCGGACTGCTCTGGTTCGGCTGGTTCGGCTTCAACGCCGGCTCCGCCCTCGGGGCCAACAGCCTTGCCGCTTCCGCGCTGCTGGTCACCAACACCTCGGCTGCTGCCGGAGCACTCACCTGGCTTTTGGCCAGCTGGCTGAAAGGAAAGCCCAGCGCTCTGGGAATGGTGAGCGGCGGAATAGCGGGTCTGGTGGCCATAACGCCTGCCGCAGGATATGTTGATGTCACCGGGGCTATCGCCATAGGCGCTGTCGCTGGTGTGCTCTGCTACATGGCCCTGCTCTACCGCGTCGGTCGCGGCCTGGACGAGAGCTGCGATGCCTGGGCGGTTCACGGCATGGGCGGCCTCTGGGGAGCGATTGCCACGGGCATATTCGCCACCGCCTCAGTCAACAGCTATACCGGCCTGATCTACGGCAACTTTAATCAATTCGCGGTACAGATAATGGCTGCCGGTGCATCAGTTGTCTATGCCTTCGTCATGACCTACATCCTGGCCAGGATCGTTGACCAGGTGATGGGTTTGAGGGTCACAGAGGAGGAGGAATACGTTGGCCTTGATATCTCCCAGCACGGCGAGAAGGCCTATGCGTGAATTGCCTGAAAGGCGCCAAAGCGGTGAATTAAAATGAAAAAGATCGAAGCCATAGTGCGGCCGGAGAGGCTGGAGCAGATTAAGAAGGCCCTGGAAGAGAAGGGCGTTATCGCTATGACTGTAATTGAGGTTCTGGGCCGGGGCGAGCAGAAGGGCATCAAGCTGCAATACCGAGGCGGAACCATGGAGGTGGATCTGCTTCCCAAGCTCAAGCTGGAACTGTATGTAGCAGACAATGAGACCGAGACGGTCATGAAGACCATCTGCGATGCCGGGCGGACAGGAAAGTTCGGGGACGGCAGAATCTTCGTCTCCCCGGTTGAAAAGTCCGGCAAGGTGAGGACGGGAGAGGTCTTCACCTGAACCTCTTTTTCCTGATTTCTCCCGGATTTCTTCTTGAATTTCTCCCTGAATATTTCCTTGATTTTTCCCGGACCCTTTCCCAGATATTTTCCCTGATTACAGAGTCCGCAGCAGGTTGATGGGAAGCCGGGGAATCAGCCAGCGCATAAAATCCCTGTAAGATATCCTGGCGGCAGCAATCTCAATGTATCTATCCAGAACATCTTCCTGGCAGGCCAGGATGCGCAGAAATGTTTCCGGATAGCGGTGCATCATTTTGGAAAAGAACAGGGCATACCTCAGCTCTGCGCCGAATTCCTTCTCACATCTCCTCTCGTAGACCTGATCAGCTTCCTGAGCTGATGCGTCTCCAATCACCTGGGCGGCTATCCTGCCAGAGGCGAGTGCATAGTAGATGCCCTCTCCGGTGAATGCATCCACAAACCCGGCGGCGTCTCCGGCCAGAAGGACCCTGCCCAGGGCGGATCGTCTATTATTGCCACCCTGAGGTATCTGGTGGCCGTGAAGCTCCTGCCTCTCAGAAAAACCATTTTTCCTGAGAAACTGCAACATGGCCCGGCGTGGATGATGCAGGCGAGATGAGATGCCACCTATGCCCACCGAATAGTATCCCCGATGAGGAAAGATCCACCCATATCCGCCCTCTGCCACACCGAAGTGAATGTCCAGTGTGTCAGCCAGGCGCGCTCTTATCTTCTCGTCATCTTCTTTGACATCGGAGACAAGGCATATTCCCATACAGTCTCTGCCATCCCGGCCACGGATTCGGCTCCTCAGCCCATCCTGGCACCCGGTGGCGATCACCAGAAATCTGCTCTGGTAAGTTCCTTTATCGGTCTTAACCGAGACGAAACCGTCCTTTTCCGAGTAGTCCATGACCTTCTGGGTTTCTTTTTCGGCTCCAGCCACCTCTGCCTTTTGCAGGAGGAGGTCATCGAATCGAGAGCGGTCTATCAAAGTGGTGAGTTTGTACCCCTTGTGCTTCTCCAGTACTCTATCCTTAAAATGAACACGCGCTCCAGTTATGGCCCTCTCGCAAATGCTGCCGGGAAGCGAAAAATCCAGCATTGCAGTCGCTTTGCTGGAGAGAGCGCCACCGCATGGCTTGTACCTGGGAAATGTCTGCTTTTCCAGGATGAGCGTATCCAAACCCTGCAATGCCGCAGCTCTCGCAGCCGTCGCTCCGGCCGGTCCGGCACCAGCAATGATCAGATCATACATTTCGCTTGACATATTGGGCAAATGAGACTATATTACTTTCTATTGTAAAGATAAACTTGATTTGTTTATAATCAAACTATGATGATTAGACGAGCAGGCAAAAATGGGAAGGAACTTCCTGGCCATCAGTCTCTCCCATTAGCTGAAGAACAGGCCGTAGCAGAACTGCAGGAAGCTGGTGCTGGAAAGAAGGGCCTTGATCTTGGCGTTTGCCAGCCAGCTCTTCCCTTCAAAGCGAATCTGGCCTGCGTCTGTCTGACTCTTAAATGCGGCTATCCGATCCGTCGATTTTATTACCTCGCCCAGAGCGCTCTGTGTGGTGGTTATTACAATTGTGGGGTCGCTGATGCCGCCCTCAACGGTCCTCTCGATCCTTGCGCTCACTATGTCCATGCCTACTTGAAAATTGCTGCCATCTTCTCTGGTTACGATTATATTGACCTTCTCGCTGCCGATCAAGCTCTTTAAAACTGAGGGTACATTCTCGATCTGTTTATTATACGTATCTGCATATTTTTGCGTGGTGGGCATATCCAATGAAAATGCATCTGCGAAGGAGATGCAGAGCATCGTCAGCACCGCCAGTGTGAGGATAGTTTGTCTTCCAGGAGATATCCGCATAATGTATGATTCGATTGGATCAGATATATATCTTCTCACTACAGAATCCTTTAAGTACAATCTTTTCAAATAGTAACCTATGGATGTCCTGGTGCTCTGTATTGACCGCGACAACGATCTGGGCCGCAAGGGCGGAGTCGTAAGTCCGGTTGTAGGCAGGCAGGCCAATATCGATGCTGCTTTAAAGCTCGGCATGGCCGACCCGGAGGATTCGGATGTCAATACCATCTTCGGAGGCATAAAGGTATATGACGAGCTTGCGCTTGCCGGCAAGACTGTGGAGATCGCCTCCCTGGCTGGGGACCTGAAGGTAGGATTGGTCTCGGACAGCAAGCTTGCCGCAGAGCTGGAAATTTTGCTGGAGCGTCTGCATCCCTCGGGAGTGATTGTGGTCTCGGACGGAGCCGAGGACGAGGCAATTCTTCCCATTATCCATTCTCGCGTCAGAGTTGACGGAGTGCGCCGGGTGCTGATCAAACAGAGTCCAAACCTGGAGAGCACTTACTATCTTCTCAAACAGGTCTTCAATGATCCCAAAATCAGCCATACGGTCTTCATTCCACCTGCTCTAGCTCTGCTGATGTTTGCCATCTTCAGCCTGCTCGGCTATCCCAACGGCGCTGTGGTGGCAATCACCGGAGCGGTGGGCCTGTATCTTCTGTTTCGGGGCCTGGGGCTGGACGACTCCATGGAGGAGGCCAAGCAGACCCTGAGAAAATCCCTTTATGCCGGAAAGATCGCATTCATTACCTATATTCTGGCGGCCATGCTGGTGGTCATCGCTACGGTGAGGGGTTTTGCCTATTCCTGGCAGTATTATAATGAACCAATATCGCCCGGAATCTTCATCTTGGTGATGATTTACCTTCATGAGAGCATCTGGTGGTATGTCGTCGCCGCCCTGTGCGTGGATCTGGGCAAGATAATGGACATGTACCTGGAAGGATTGAGAGATGCCCGCACCATTTCTTACCTCTTCTTCCTGCTAGCGACAGGTCTTATCATCTGGTCGGCAACAGGCTTCATCCTGGCCAGCAACTCCGATCTGAAATTCGGCATAGGTATGGTGGAATCGGTGCAGTATCTGGCCATATCGGCGATAGTCGCCATCCTAATAACCGTAATAGGAGTCAATATCTCCAAGCGCATCGCTGGAGATGCTTCCGAGCAGCTTGTCAAGTGATGCCAATGCTGCAAATCAATGCCTCGGGAGAGAAATGCCTTTGTGACTTTACCTTTGACTTTTTCTGGCAGCACAAGGGCTCAAGGCTCGACATGGATCAGACGGTAAGCGGCGTAAGCTTTCGCAGAATGGTTCAGGCCCTCCGCCAGGGTGAGACGGTCAGGATCTCGGGAGACGCAGGCAGCCGCCTGGGCTCGAGCCTGGGCGTGGATCTGATGCGGCTGGGAGGAAACGGCGAGCCGGTTGATGATACTGGCAAGATTATCGTGGACGGCGACGTGGGAAGCCACATGGGCATCTCCATGATGCGCGGTGCCATCTATGTATCTGGTGAGATAAAGTCTCCGCTGGGAAACGTCGTATCTGTGCAGTCAGATATGACAGGCTACCGGAAGTTCGTATCCGCTACCGAGTCGATGGAAAAGGGCCTCGCCATCCTGGAGCCGAACGTCGCTCTTGAGAGTGGCCTGACCATCTGCGACGGCATTTTAAGGGATACCCTGGGAGCGAGAAATCCCACCAGTAAGACCATCCATCTGGAAGGCGATGCAGGAATGAGCACAGGAATACTCATGCGCTCCGGCTTGATTGAGGTCGAGGGCGATGCCGGCCAGAACACAGGGGTCCTCTTGCAGGGAGGCAGAATTGTGGTCTCTGGAAGATGCGGCGACTTCACGGGCGCGGAGATGCGGGGCGGCGAGATAATAGTTGGCGGTGATGCGGGAAGCTTTGCCTGCGCCAGGATGAGGGGCGGAGCAGTTTATGCCAGAAATGCCAAGTGCCTGCCGCCGGCCAGAGTTCAGATGCCTTCCTCTCAGGAGCTGTCAGCCATCGCCCGGGCTCTGAATGTTCCACTGATGCATGCCATGATGTATCAAAAAATGTGCCTACCAGATAGGACAATATAATAATTAATAAAATTATGAAAATAATGAAATGTTGAGGTTATAAAATGGAATAAACAAGAGCTTGCGCCCTTGTTCCCTTTTTAGGGCCTGACCTTTTCCAGATCCATGTCGCCATCTGGCCCAATCACTATAGAGAATATCCACTCGCTGAGCTTGGCGCAATGCTCAGGAATGCACTCTTCGATGCAGCCTGCGCAGGGTTCGAAGGCATTGAGAGCCAGCAGCGGATCAAAACGCCTGCTGCGAGGCTTAACCGTGCAGCTGAGTCGATAGGTCCTGACGCCATCTGCCGTCTCCACCTCTCTGGTGATGAGATTATCTTTGAGGAGCTTGGCCACGATACGGGAGCATTTTCGGGAATCGATCTTCAGGACCTTCCACAGTTCGCTCTGCAAAGCTCCCTCGGGATGCGACCTTATGTACTCCAGCGCCTCCTCAGCAGACATTCCTACCTCTCTATCCATGTTCACTCAATTGGGCTTATGAGAATGATATTGTTGCCACGCAGGATAACTGATCCTAAAGAGCGAGTCTTCTCGCCGCCTATCAGCTCTACGGTCTCCTGAAGGTGAAGGTTCAGATATTCGTCCACACTATTGAGAATTCCTTCCAGAACATAGCGAGGCGAACCCTTCATCTCAACCTGAATCTTGCTGCCTACCAGGCTCTGTACCTTTTTAGTTGGGAACATAAATGCGACTCCTCTATTAATTATTTGAGCAACTATTGCATATCTGAATGTCGAATCGATTTCGCGAATAAAATCGAGCGCAATTTCAGGCGGAAACCACGCCTTTTACGCCCGCTACGTTCTTCATGAGCTCTTTCTCTATGAAATTCTTGAGTGTCATCTGAGAGAATGGACAGCCTGCGCAGTGCCCCTGCAGCTTTACCTTGACTATCCCATCAACTATATCGACGAGCTGAACGTCTCCACCATCCACGCGGAGGCCTTGCCTGATCTTCTCCAGGGCAAACTCAACGTCATCCTTGAGGTTTTCCATGAATTTTTATTCTCCTTTTACCTTTATAGATGTAACTTTGTGACCAATGATCGTGTACCTAATCCCTTTTAAAGCTTCCTCGAGCTGCTTTATGATCTTTTCGCACTTATCGGAGCCCACGACGGTATTGACCATGACTCCCGGTTCGGAGTGATCCCGGATCGCCTTCAAAGCCATATCGGGATTCTCGCTCAGCTGGAAGGCTTTCCAGGTATTCGGTGCCATTCCTTGATACTCGATAAGGTAGAATCCAGTGATGCCCAGCTCCGTCAGGGTGTTTATGACTCGAACCAGATGCTCGTGATCCACGAAAATCTTGACCATTGTCTTCATAGAGATCACCCATACACTATTGTGCGATCCGACCTTAAATAGCTTCGCGATTTTAACCAGATATTTTTTATCCTAATATGCTTAACTAGCTTTCATCATGGCCACGAGAGATATCAGAGATGTGCTGGACAGCATGGGAATACATGAAGAAGATATCATATCCTCGGCAATGCAGCTTTATTTCCCCCATCCGGGAGTGGAGACTCGCGAGAAAGCGGAAGCTGTGTTTCTGCGGGAATTGAATCTTGCCCTTTCCGACCCCAATCTGTCGCTCCTCATTTATGCGGGAGTTCTGCTCGAGTCGGAGGGTGAGAAGGGCAATCTTCCCAATCTGCTATCCGACAACTATGAAAAGGATCTGACCTGCCTCATCGCGGATGAGGTTTTGGGTCTTTCAATAGCCAAGTATGTTGGCGGCTACAAAGGGCTTTTCGATTACGTTCGCTATGATAAGGCCAAGCCGGGAATCCTCTCCCGCCTGGGGCCATTCATGGATGATGTGGTTGCCGGGCTGATCGGGGGAGTGTCCGCCAATATGTACACGCGAGCGGCACCATCCGAAGGGAGCAGAGATTGAGCGACCTGCTCTTTGCTCTTAAGTCGGGATTTGGCTGGCTGTCCACCATACCGGTAGGCATCTCCATGGAAGGCGTTGAAGCCCTGATGAAGCATGTCTACATATTTCCTCTGGTGGGCCTGGCCCTGGGAGCCATCCTGGGAGGACTGGCTTATCTGGCAGGTCAGGCGCCACCGGCCAATGCCAATCTGCTGGCAGTTGTGATCATAGCTGCCATCTACAAGCTCTGCGGCATAAATCATATCGACGGGCTGGCCGATTTTGGCGATGGAGTGATAGCTCACGGACCACAGGAAAAAAAGGTGGCCGCCATGAAAGATGTATCTCTGGGAACAGGCGGCGCAGTCTTCATAGTTATAGTCCTGCTGGCGGAATTTGCGATTCTGTCCGATACGCCCCTCGCTCTTCTGCCTCTGTCTCTGCTGGTGGCGGAGGTGTCAGCTAAAGAGGCCATGATCTGTTTTGCCGCTTTTTCAACCTCGCTTCAGAAGGGCTTCGGCCAGATAATGATTGAGCGAACCGGACTGCGGCAGTTTCTAATCGGCCTGGCCTTATCTTCAATCCTGTGCGCTGCCATTTTAGGTCCACTGGGCCTTGCTGCACTGGCCGCAGCTCAGGCAGCTGCCTATTACCTGGTTATCGTGGCCAAAAGGAATTTCGGAGGATCCACAGGAGACGGGATAGGGGCGACCAATGAGGTAGCAAGAGCAGTTGCACTGGCTGCTGCTGTGGTTTTAGGAGGTGTTCTTCCCTGGACGCTCTGGTGATGGCCGGAGGTCGCGGCTCACGGCTGCAAATGGGAGAAAAGCCGCTCGTGAAGCTCTTCGGCAGGCCGCTCATAGACTATGTGGCCCTGGCTCTGGAGGATAGCTCCGTTGAAAGGATCTTTGCAGCCACCACAGATAACGTGCCCGGCACAAGGGAGTGGTGCAGAGAAAGAGGACTTGAGGTGGTAGAAACCGGCGGTTATGGCTACGTGGCAGACATGATCGAGGCGGTGAAGAACGCAAGGGTTAAGGATCCAGTTATGATCATTATGGCCGACCTTCCCCTGATTACCTCTGATCTGATTGACGATATCATCGACGCCTATGACGAGAGGCCGGAACCGGCTCTCTCCACGCATACGCCCCTGGACCTGCACAGCCGTCTGGACAGAAGGCCCGATTCTCTTTTCAATTACCGCGGACGGCTCATAGTTCCTGCAGGAATAAATGTTCTGGATGGATCAGATATAGAGAGAGAGCAGGAGGACTTTCACCTCATTTTGGAGAGAATTGAGCTTGCGGTGAATGTAAATGTGGCTGATGACCTCAGGCTCTGCGAGAGAATAATGCAAGGTGATCTCCTTTGAACGACTCCATAAAGATTGACGGGGAAAAGTTTCCCCTCGATGACCTTCTGCTGCTCACAGGCGCAGATGAGATAAAAAGCCCCGATCAGATTAAGAACTATATTCTGCTCGTGGCGAGAGCGCTGAGAAATCCCATGAGGCTGCCATGGCTGCTCAAGGATATCTTCAGCCTGGCCATTCGGGAAGAAGAGCAAAGGGACTTAAGGCTCTGCCTGATCCGGGTGCAGGTGGAGGCGGAGCTGAAGATGAACCAGGATATTCAGAGGTACCAGCAGAGGCGCTATGTGGCCCAGGTGATTGAGATTCTGCTCTTTAATGAGCTGCTGCTTGCCCCCCGCGAGCCGGTGGAAGAGGGAGAGGCCGAGTGAGGAAGGCCGCCTCTTTTTCCCCGATATCTCCCGGAGGATGAGAGAAAGCTACAAAGGATGGCTGATGGAGATCAGGCTATGCAATACGATGCTCTCTATCCGGTTCTCTACTTTATCGGATTTGCCGCTCTGCACAGCTTCCTGGCAAGCCTTACTGCCAAGAGAGCGGCAAGAAGGCGCTTTGGAGACCGGGTGGATCCCTGGTATCCGGTCTTCTTCAGCGCGATATCCGCCGTCACTGTGCTGCCTCTGGCTGCGCTGCTGGCGATCTTTCCGGGGCGGGTGCTCTATGTGATTCCTGCACCCTGGTTTTGGCTCTTTGTCTTCGCACAGATTGTGGTGGGCATCGGCTCTCTACGGGCTTTTCTGGATGCGCCGCACAGATTCCTGATCCGCGCCCAGCTGGCCAAACCGCAGAGTCCGGATTCATTCGCGCTGGCCGCCCGGGGCATTTACTGCCGCATTCGTGATCCTTTTCTTCTCTCCGGATTTCTGCTCATATGGCTCACGCCATTTATGACCGAGAATCTGCTTGTGGTCTATCTCCTGATCACCGTCTACCTCTTCCTGGGATCTCTTCACTGGGAGAGCAGGCTGGTCTTCCAGTTCGGCCAGGCATATCTGGCCTATAAGAACGAGGTACCCCGCATGATCCCTCGTGGAAGAAAACGATGGCGGGAATGCGAGCATAGATAAATAAATCGTTTGGACTTGACCGACAAGTATATAGTCTGTTGTGCCTCTGGATAAGAGGCTTCATTTGCATTGATTCAATTAAATTTGCTGAGATGTTTTTGAGAGCATACAATCGATTTATGGAATCGATTAAAAAAGGATACATAGAATAAATGAGATTTGGAAATGGCAGAGACGGCTTGAATATCGATCCGGGAGAGATGACATGCATGTCACCTTCATGCTCAGGACGTAGCATCGAATCATCTTTCCACACAAATGGATCCGAGCCTGCATATTCCCAGGAATGCTTGCTGGATGAACGGGCTAAATGCCTGCTGATCAGTCAAAGCGACATTAAAAGGATTTGATTATAATATTATCTTCATTTCGTTTTAGCGAAGTAGCATTCTTTCCCAAGTGCCTCTGCAACCGGTTGACGTATCTCTTTGCATTAGGATGCTATTCAACCAGTTTCTTTTCGGATCAGCATCAAAGGACTTCAACCAAATCGAAGATCAGGACTTAGAACATATAGAGGCAAGAATGTCATTTGGAAATTTGAATATTATAGATCCGCTTTGCCGAGCACTGGCCAAGGAAGGATACACCGCACCGACACCCATTCAGACCCTGGCCATACCCCATCTATTAAATGGAAAAGACCTGATGGGCATCGCTCAGACAGGCACAGGCAAGACCGCAGCATTCGTGCTGCCTATATTGCAGAAGATATCGGAAGAGCGCAAAGCCGCTCGGCCCGGAGTTCCGCGCGCTCTCGTAATTGCACCTACAAGGGAACTGGCGGCACAGATCGACCAGAGCTTTGCCACATACGGCCAATTCCTCCGCTTCCGTCATACAGCTATATTCGGTGGAGTGCGACAGGGGCCTCAGGTCAAGATGCTCTCTTCAGGAGTCGATGTCCTGGTTGCCACACCAGGTCGGCTTCTCGACCTGATGAATCAGGGCTATATTATGCTGAAAGGCGTGGAGTTTTTCGTACTGGATGAGATCGATAGGATGCTTGACATGGGTTTCATCAAGGACATGCGCAGGATAGTTGCAGCACTTCCCCAAAAGCATCAATCGCTTTTCTTCTCAGCCACAGTCACCCAAGAGACTGGCCAATTTGCAGAAAAGCTACTCACCGATCCAGTACATATAGAGGCTACACCTCAGGCCAGCACACTCGAGTGCATCAAACAGAGCGTATTTTTCGTGGATCAGGACAATAAGTTCCTCCTATTGCAGAAGCTCATCAGGGATGAGGACATGCAGCGCGTCTTGATATTCTCCAAAACCAAGCACCGGGCAGATAAGATTGCCGAGTCGCTGAGCAAGAGCAGGATCAATGCTGATGCCATTCATGGCAACAAGTCGCAAAACCAGAGGACTAAAGCCATGCATGATTTCAAATCGGGTCGCCTGCGGGTGCTTGTGGCAACAGATATCGCAGCCAGGGGAATTGATGTGGATGACATTTCTCACGTGATCAACTATGATCTGCCGAGTGAGCCGGAGTGCTATGTCCATCGCATCGGTCGAACTGGGCGAGCCGGGGCGGACGGCAAAGCGTATTCATTCTGTGCCGCAGATGAACGCAATATCCTGCGCAGAATTGAGCGGCTGACACGCAGCAGAGCTGAGGTCATGGGTCATCAGTACCATTCCGAAGCGGCAAAGATAGCAACGGGAGCAGCAGCCGAGCCAGCCAATTCCTATCGATCCAGGACTGCGGCAAGAGGCTCCAGACAGGATAGCTATCGGAAATCGGCCCCCAGAAAGCCGTATCCTGTCAGACGATGCTAGTCTGGATGAGTGGAAAATGCAGATGCATCTATCGTGCAATCGCTCTGAGGTTGGGCCGAACTCCCAACCATATATCCTGGTTTCTTATTTGAAAAAGTGGCGGGCTCTATTCACTCGATGAGTGATAAGCCTTGCCGCATCCAAACGGTCCACCCTATCTCTTGCGGCTCATTTTGCCATGGGCATATCTGATTGCACTCATGACCATCTCAGCACAATATGATCCATTTATCCGGCGTGCATTGATCAGATGCAATATCGTTCTAATAGAAGCGCTTCTATGAAAGATTCTGGTATTTTCTTCACGATCATACAGCTTGAGATTTCTTTCTAGCTCCCTGCACCAGGCACATGAAATTGCAGAACAGAGGGTAAGTGTCGGTCTTTCGGCAAGCATCTCCGTCATGGCTTTTAAGGCATTTGCAGTATCGACAAGGATTGAATGAGCCCCGCCAACCATCCCCTCTTTAAGAAGCCCTCTACTGCGCATAGGCGGGACGAGATTTCGCAAGGCATTACAGCATGCGTGATAGTCTGAACTATGCAATAACTTAATAGAACCGCCTTTATAGTAGCCGGCATACATTTTTATGGACGCCGCATCCATCAGACCGGCGTCGTACTGAGCGGCATGCCTGATGGCCACAAGATTATCCCCCAATCCCACGAACAGAGACTTTCCTGCGATATTGGCCAGCAAGTTATAGGGCAGGTAAGGCTTTGATTCCGGACCATGAGTCTCAACGAGGTATTCGGCTCTTTTGCCAATACAAGCTACCGAATCTACTGGATGGCGACTTCTCAAAGCGCCCGGCCACTTTCTTAATGCCTCTGGTACCACACCCGTTACGCACGGAGTTGATATATCAAATGGGTGGGCTCTGGCTTCATCACGGGATCGCCAGGGAAAGTTGAATGTGTTTGCCATGAGAGTGCCTTCATCTCCGAGAACTTGCAGGACTGCATCGATAAATCCATCCGGACCACCCTCCACCAAGCCCACCTTGCTCAAAGAGACGCCGATGCTGAGATGGTCACCTCTGCCTATTCCCAATGCTTTTAAATCGGCAGAAATTCCCTGCTTAGATACATCCCAGCGGCCTTCTGATTCCAAGTATCTCCCTCGCTTCATCTGGCGTAGCTATGTCTCGACCCAACTCCCTGGCGAGCCTTACGATCCGTCTTACCAACGCCTCATTGGTCGCCAGCTCCTTTTTAGGGTAATTGTAGTAAATGCTGTCCTCGATGCCTACTCTGACATGGCCTCCCATTAATATTGCTGCAGCATTTATCCTGGTCTGAAAACGGCCAATACCGGTGGCGGACCAGGTGCTGCTCGGCGGCAAAGAGTCAACAAGATAAACAAGATCTTTTAACTCTGCCGGTATGCTACCCAGTGATCCTAAGAGTAGATTAAAATGCAATGGCCCAGTCAGTTCGCCTTTCTTGACCAGATATTTTGCAGTATTTATAAATCCAGATTCGAATATCTCCAGCTCGGGAACAATCCCTTTTTCATTCATAATTGCGGCCAATTCTCTGATGGTTTGAAAGGAGTTTACGCTTGGATAATGCAAAAAGTTAAAAGAGCCTATCGTTAGGCTCGCCATCTCTGGCACTAAGTCCAATACTTCGGAACGATGCTCAACCTGTGGTGTAACTCTTCCGCTGGTCGTGGCGCATATAATTATGTCCGGACATTCGCATCTTATCTTCCTTATGATTTCGGCAAAGAATTTTTTTTTATAAGTGGGCCTGCCCAGTTCATCCCGGGCATGAATATGCACCACGGAAGCCCCCAATCTATAAGCCTTGAATGTATCTTCTGCGATCTCCTCTGGAGTTATGGGGATATTTTTTGTCTGATCCTTAGTGGGAATCATACCAGTAGGTGCCAGCTTTATTATCAACTTTCCTTCATGCTCCATCTTGCGTATCATGTCCGTTTATCTCATATAAATGTCATGCTTTCGGGTGCAATTTTTAAATCATCATGATATGCACTTGCATCTCGCAAGATTAAAGACGTACCTGAGCTATATTTAGCCTACGAATTTACAGTCGGAGATTTCCAATATGCTAACGCTTGCATCAACAATCAAAGCTATTTCGGACCACGTTTCCTGCGACATGGCCGAGGAGGCTGTAGTGCTTAATGTAAGAACAGGGATCTATTACGGCCTGGACCCTATTGGAGCTGCTATATGGAAGCTCGTACAGGATGAAGCGACGATTGAGCAGGTAGTAAATGCCATAACCGCTGAATATAGCATCGATAAAGAGAATTGCGCCAACGACATGATCGATTTCTTCACAAATATGGAATCCTATGGCCTCATTGAGGTTAATTAAATTCCTGGAACTGCCGTATTGGAAGAAGAAGTGCTTGATCATTGCGTTGGCAATTCTCTGGTCCATGAGGATAAAGCTATGGCTTCTTCCTTATCCGTCAGTAAGAAAAACGGTATCTTCAATTAAGGTGGCCCAAAGGGGCGACAGGCTGCTGGTAGAAGATATAGTGCAATCGGTAGATGTGGCCAGCCAGTATGTTATGGGGGCATCATGCTTGACCAAAGCCCTGGCGGCCAAGATGCTTTTAGCCAGGAATGGTTACGATTCAACTCTCAGGATAGGCGTCAACTCCTGCAATGGATTTGCGGCTCATGCCTGGATAGAGCATAACGGAGAGATCATTCTGGGCGAGAGTGACCAATATTATAATCCAATTTATGTTTTGGAATGACTATGAGCGCTATTTGTGGCATTTGCTATTCAGACGCCCAAACCGTTTCCCGCGTCATATTGGAAAAAATGATACAGAGCATGATACATAGGGGACCGGATCGGTGTGATACTTTTATTCAGGGCAATATCGGACTATGCCAGGCTATGCTCTGCACAACGCCAGAGTCACGCGATGAGTATCAACCCTATACTGAATGCCATTTAACCATAGTGGCTGATGCCAGAATAGATAATCGCGAGATTTTATTGAAGAAGCTGGATCTTTCCAAGGATACACCAGATTGCAGGATCATATTGAGAGCCTATCATTGCTGGGGTGAGCACTGTCCAAAAGAGCTTTTAGGGGACTATGCGTTTGCTATATGGGATGATAAGAAAAAGAGGTTATTCTGCGCACGAGATCATATGGGCGTCAGGCCACTCTATTACTATCGCGGCCTGGATCAAGGCAAGGAGATCTTCGCATTTTCCTCCGAGATAAAAGCCTTGCTTGTCCTGCCTGAGGTTCGCAAGACCATCAACGAAGAAATGGTGGCTAATTACCTGGCAGCAACCTTAAGCGATCGAGAAATTACCATTTACAAAGAGATAAAAAGGCTGCCTGCAGCCCATTTTCTAATGCTGCCTGGCAAGCCGGTAAGATATTGGCGACTGGATCCAACTAGAACAATTCGGCTTTCGTCCGATCAAGATTATGCTCGAGAGTTTCTGAGGATATTTCAGGAAGCTGTTAGATGCAGAATACGCTCAGCTTTCTCGATAGGCTCAACACTCAGCGGAGGGCTGGACTCCTCATCGATATGCAGTCTGGCAAGTCTTGCCCTGTTCGAACAAGGCAAGGTCTTGCATACATATTCTGCCATATTTCCTGACGCCCCTAAATGCGATGAAACGCTCTACATAAATGAGGTGCTTTCTAAGGGGAATATGCAGCCTCACTTCATCAGAGCGGATCGGTTAAGCCCCTTTAGCGATATAGATCGGATATTTGATGAATTGGATGAGCCTTACTGGATGCCAAACCTTTTCTGGAAAAGGGCGATTTGCCAGGCGGCAGGACTGTCAGGTATCCGAGTGCTTCTGGATGGATTTGATGGGGATACTGTCGTATCGCATGGTTTCTTCCTTCTGGAAGAGATGTTCAGGTCTTTGAATTGGATTGATCTGTGCAGGGAACTAAATGGTATAAAAAAAACTTCGAGAATATCGCCCGGTAAATTGGTCTGGTCCAGATGCATTGCACCCCTGGCACCGGCATGGTTTGCGCGCATTTATAAAAAGATTCGAAAGCATACTGAATATGACTGTGCGGAACCCAACTTCAATCGAGATTTCGCAAAAAGAATCAACCTGAAAAACAAGCTCAATGTCAAATACACGATGCCTCGAACCTCGCAAGAAGATATGCTAATGACATTGGAGGATGGATTTCTGCAATACCTCCTGGAAGTGGCGGATCATATTGCAGGAGCGTTCTCTGTGCAGTACGGCCATCCCTTTTTCGACAAGCGGGTTGTAGAGTTCTGTTTGGCCCTGCCTTCTGATCAGAGGTTAAGACAGGGTTATTCCCGCTGGATCATGAGAGCAGCACTGGAGGGGATTTTGCCGGAAAAGGTGAGGATGAGAGGCGATAAGGCCGATCTGAGCTCCAATTTCGATCAGAGGATAATATCCGTCGATGGTGATCTCCTCAATGATATCGCCACCGCGAATAATCATTCAGTTTGGAATTATGCCAGCTTCGATAAATTCACGGATTTATGCAGCCAAATGCGATCCGAGAACTTTGGAGATACTATGTACCTCTGGGCGGTTGCCAACCTGGCTTTATGGCTGAACAGACGGGAAAGAGAGGCAACTGAACTGAGATAGTACCGAAAGAATAATATGCATTCGGATGGGCAACTATGCAAACAGCTGTGATTGGCAGCTCAATCAAATCTAGGAGGGCGATTATATGAAAGAATACAATAAACCGAAGATTACAGTGCATGGGTCTCTTGTGGAAATGACGAAGATAACAAAAGCACCTGGCAAAGCAGATAACGAGGGTTCGTCCCCCTATCGATAGAATCTCAATACAAGTCCTAAAAACTGAAGGAATAAGCCCCTTATTTATATTTGGCTTGGATGCTCTAGCTTTGCTTTTGGAAGAAAATGGCTTATAGTTTCACGGCCTTTGGCCTTAGCTTGAAATCAGAGATTGCACTTCCAGAATTGAAAGAAGGCGGAAACGGTTGCGATGTGGACATACGCGTCGGAAAAGCAGATCTATCTGGAGAGATCAAGGCGATCGGCTCATTTTTCAGGGCGACCAAGGACGAAATTCAGTTTGATATAAAAGATGTCGGAGCTGTCACCGTTAAACAGGGCCGCGAGATAATTATTAGTCCACTACCTCATGCAGATTGGAATCGCATACGCTTTTTTATTATCAATGCTGCAATGGCATCTGTGCTCCAGCAAAGAGGGCTAAAAGTATTTCATGCCAGTGCGGTGGCCTGGAAAGAGAGAGCGGCAATATTCATGGGCAACCCAGGCGCAGGCAAGTCCACAATAGCAGCTGCTATGCACTTAAATGGATTTCGTGTACTGTCTGACGAGATAGTAGCCATAGACTTTCCAGCCCCGTCACCGACAAGCGGACCGGTCGTGCTGCCTGGGTTGCATAGTATCAGATTGCTGCCCAAGTCAGCTCAATACCTAGGCCTAGACCTAGACCCCGAGCCTATGCTCAGGACAGGGCCTGAAGAAGATAAGCGAGTTTATAGCGCGCTTGGAGGATTTCTGGAAAGAAGCATTCCATTGAAAAGGATATACGTTTTAAAGGAGGGTGACGGGAACTGTCTGGAATCTCTGGCCCCTCAGGACTCTTTTCTGGAGATTATCAATAACTACTACACAATAGGAATGATTAGAGCTGGAGGAGCGCCGGAGCATCTCAGGGGCTGCACAAAGCTCATAAGCACAGTGCCGGTAAAGAGGCTATATCGAGCAGGCTCACTGAACTATTTATTCGGCCTGATTGAACTAGTGAAAAGGGACTTGGACAATGAGCCGTTATAGCCCTGAAAGCCAATTCATTTTGGATTGCCTGCGATCGAATTTCCAGCAAGATCAGGAATTGCAGATCGATTCGTGCCTTAACTGGGATGCCATACTGGAGACTGCTTTCAGGCATAGAGTGATCCCGCACCTATTTCAGGCAATGAGATCGCAGCAGATGCCTGTGGCTCTTAGAGAACAATATGATTGTAACGCCCTGAACAGCTTGAAGCTTGCCGGGGAATTGAAAAGAATTCTCGCGATCCTACCAGTTGCGGCCATACCATTCAAAGGGCCGGTTCTTGCGTTTCAGACCTACGGAAATTTATCTTCCCGGCAGTTTGATGACCTAGATTTGCTGATCAACGTAGAAGACTACCCTCTTGCTAAAGTGGCATTACTTGAGAATGGTTACGCGTTGGTAGATAGGCTCAGTCCGCTACAAGAGTCTGCATTCCTTGAATCACAGCACCACTGTCAATTTTTTAACAAAAAACTTGGAACTATTTTGGAAGTTCACTGGAAAATTGCTCCAAAAATATATTCATTTGCCCTCAGTGTATCCGATCTCTTTGAAAGGGCAGATGTCATCAATGCATTCGGTCAAGATGTATTAACACTTTCTCGAGAAGATACCATGCTTGTTCTCTCTGAGCATGGAGCAAGGCACTATTGGAGCAGATTAGAGTGGATCTGTGATATAGCAAGGCTTTGTCAATCGGAATTGGACTGGCAAGAGATTCTTGATAGAGCCAAATCACTTGGAATATTGAGATCTACTCATCTTGCCGTCTCTTTAGCAAGAGATTTTCTGGGAATGGATGTGCCTGAGCTGCATTTATTTGCAGGCGATAAAAACATCCATCCTCTTGCCAAAGATGTGAAAGATCGGATCTTTGAAAAATTTATCCATACAGATCCTCATATTGAGCGGTTTTACATCCGTAGCAGAGAGAGAAAACGGGATAAATTCAGATACTACGTATACCGAGCAGTATTGCCTACCCAGGAGGATTGGGCTAGCATTGATCTTCCAAGCTCTCTATTTCCGCTATACAGCCTCATCCGGCCACTAAGGCTCATAAACAAGTACGGATCGGAAGTAGTGAAATGGCTGCGCTAGGATTTGGAAAACCACTTATTTGTTCTGCCATGTCATTTGCATGCAGTCAGCCAGAGGAAGCCGCAATATCTTTGTTTATTACTTGGACCAACATTTCCATTGATCTGGTGCATCCGCTTTATTTAGTATGCTTGAGGAAACCCTTGATGTTATATATTCTGCAATTGATTGTTTAACAGCTGAAACCGAGGATAGTTGGAGTGATTCCAATTGAAAGCCGTCAAGGTAAAAGATGTGGCTAGCAAGCCCAATCCGCACGAAGTGGATGCCCGAAGCCTCAGCGATACGGAGAATGCCCAGGTGGTGCATATCACCCTGCAGCCGGGAGAAGCCCTGAAAAAACACATCACTCCGGTAGATGTGGTCTTCTACGTTCTGCAAGGAAGGGGCGTGGTGGAGATAGGCGAGGAGCGGTCGCAGGTTGATGAGGATACATTGATCGAGAGCCCCGCCAGGATTGCCCACCGCTGGATCAACGAGAGCGATAAGCCGCTTCGAATACTCGTTATAAAGACCCCCCGGCCCAAAGAGGCCACCAGGATGCTGTAGGTGGTCTGTAGGTGGTTGCCTTTGTGTCCGCAGATGCAGTAGATGAGAATGAGAACAAGGCCCTGGTTCGCCGCTTCTTTGAGGTCGGTCCCTCCCGGGGAGACCTGAAGGCAGCCCGTGATCTTCTGGCGGAGGACTTTGCTCTGCACGTACCCCTTCCCTGCTCGCCGGGCATTCAGGGAATAATTGAGGTGATCTCAGCCTGCCGGGCAGCTTTTGAGCACATCGATGTCACCCTAGAAGATATGGTCGCTGAAGGGGATCGGGTTGCGGCCCGCTTTGTCGCCCGGGGAATTCATCGGGGCGCTTTCATGGGCCAGTCTGCCACAGGACGGAGCATAACCATGACGGGAATCGAGATCTTTCGCATCGAGAACGGCAGGATTGCAGAGCTATGGGGCGAGGCCAATTTGCTGGGACTGATGAGGCAGCTGGGAATAATGCCGCCTTCAGATGGCCGGGGGCAACGATAATGGCAAGAGCAAGCCGGCGGAGATGAGCGAGTCCTTTCCGTTTTCTTTCTTCATAGCACACACTGGAAGCAGTCCTGGCTGCCGCACTCAATGTTGGAGATCTTCCACTTCAGAGCCCATCTCTTCATATCCTTGATGATCTCGATGATCTCCAGGCCGCTCTCGGTGAGCGTGTACTCGCTCTTCACAGGAAAGGTGGTGCTGTCCACTCTGTTCACCACGAGGCCCTCCTTCTCCAGCTCCTGCAAACGGGCCGAAAGCACCTTCTGGGTGATGCCGAAGAGGCAGCTCTTCAGCTCAGAGAAGCGCCTGGTGTGCCCCTGGCCCTTATAAAGCTCCAGAAGAATAAGCAGCGTCCATTTTCGGGCTATGTATCTTACGGTCTGGTTTACAGTGCATCCTTCCTGCATGGTATCTTTGTAGAAACGCTCTAGGCTAAATACTTTAGTATCCAATTGATACCATAGTGATTAGTTGCACAAATAGACGAAGTGAAAAAGAAGACTTGCGAAGATCGCCGGACCGCTAGCAGATCGCAGTAAGCCGATTATCGAGAGAGCTGCCCATGCCGGCATTCAAGCGACTTCATGGAAAATGTTAGCGAAAATTAAAAGAAGCAAATTGGAGGATATAAGAAAATGGCTGCAATTGAAAAGCCCGATATGTTCTGCTACCAGTGCTCCCAAACCGCGGGGGGCACCGGCTGCACCGTCAGAGGAGTCTGTGGAAAGGAAGCGACCATCGCCCGTCTACAGGACAACCTGCTCTTTGCCATCAAAGGCATCAGCGCCTATCTCTACCATGCCAGGGAGCTGGGCTACACCGATCCGGAGGTTGATGCCTTCATTGAACGGGGATTCTTCTCGACCCTTACCAATGTGAACTTCGATCCCCAGGAGTTTCTGAACCTAGCAGTGGAAGCGGGGAGGATGAACATCCGGGCCATGCAGCTTCTCAAGAAGGCCCATATCGATGCCTTCGGCGAGCCCACGCCCGCCCAGGTTCGGACCGGCACTGTTAAGGGCCACGGCATTCTGGTCACCGGCCACGATCTGCATGCTCTGGACATGCTCCTCGCTCAGGTGGAGGGAACGGACGTCTTCGTCTACACCCACTCTGAGATGCTGCCCGCACATGGCTATCCAGGCCTGCGCAAGCACAAAAATCTGGCAGGGAACCTGGGCAAAGCCTGGTTTGACCAGAAGAAGCTCTTCGCCAAGTATCCGATGGCCCTTCTGGGAACCTCCAACTGCTTCCTGATCCCCAGAGAGGAGTACAGGGATCGCATGTTCACCTGCGGGCCGGTTCACCTGCCCGGGGTAAAGCACATCGACGGCTACGACTACTCTGAGGTGATAACCAAGGCCCGTTACCTGCCCGAGCTTCCTGATGCCCCCGGC
>JAQVZT010000085.1 GCA_028708055.1 Methanothrix sp. | reverse complement strand
GGGTCGGATAAGGTCAAGATCGCCGATATCAAAGAGGCAGGCAAATGGGTGGATATCGAGGCCAAGGTTCTGGATCTCTGGGAGCCGGCAGCTGAGACCATCTCCCAGACCGGGCTTCTTGGCGATGCAACCGGGTCGATCAAGTTTGTAAAGTGGGCGAAGTCCGATCTGCCCAATCTGGAGCTGGGCAAAAGCTATCTCCTGAAGAAGATGGTAACGGACGAGTTTCAGGGAAGGTTCTCAGTAAAGCTGAACCGCACCAGCCAGATCGAGGCGCTGGGGGCCGAGGTGGAGGCAAAGCCCGCTAGCAGAGCCCCGCTGCAGGTAACCGTGGCCGAGATCAATGAGCCAGGCAAATGGGTGGACCTGCGGGTCAAGGTGGCGCAGCTCTGGGAAACGAACAGCGAAGCCATCTCTCAATCCGGGCTGGTGGGCGACGAGACCGGATCCATAAAATTTGTCAAATGGGTTAAAGCGGATTTGCCGGATCTGGAGGAGGGAAAGAGCTACCTTCTCAAGAATCTGGTAACCGACGAGTTTCAGGGCAGGTTCTCGGTAAAGATGAACCGCACCAGTCAGATACAGCCGCTAGATGTCGATGTGGAGATCGGCTCCATCGCGGCGGAGTTTTCCGGTGCTCTGGTTGACGTGCAGAAGGGCTCTGGGCTGATCAAGCGCTGTCCGGTCTGCAAGCGTTCTCTGGCCAAAGGAGTTTGCAGTGAGCACGGAAAGGTGGACGGCACCTATGACCTGCGCATCAAAGCCGTTCTGGACGATGGCCGCAGGGTGCAGGATCTGCTGGTCAACCGGGAGACTACGGAGAGGCTGCTGAACCTCACACTTGAAGAGGCAAAGCAGATGGCTATGGAGGCGCTGGATCATGAGGTGGTGCGCTCGCTGATTGAGAGCAAACTGATGGGAAGGTACTATTCTGCGACCGGTCCCAGGATTGATCGCTATCTTCTCGTTGAGAGCATCATGCAGCTCCCTCCGGCATCGGCAGCGCAGGTGGACGAGCTCATTGGGGCAGCGGAGGTGGTGTAAATGGCAGAAATGGCAGGATTTTCCCGCGAGGTAGCTAAGAGGATCTTCGCAGAGGAGCTGAAGAGCGCCAATTACTCCTTCCGCGACGGAGAGGATCAGCATCAGTATGCTCCATCATATCTTCTCACCCCAACGGGAGCAAAATGCAATCGTGTCTTTTTGGTCGGCACCCTCACGGAAAAAGATGATATCGGCAGCGACATCGAATACTGGCGAGGAAGGGTGGTGGACCCCACGGGAAGCATACTGATCTATGCCGGCCAGTACCAGCCCGAGGCGGCACAGATGCTTGCCAGCATGGAAGCTCCCTCATATATTGCGGTGGTGGGCAAGCCCAACCTCTACCAGACCGAAGACGGAAATATCATCATATCCCTGCGTGCGGAGTCCATCTCCAGGGTAGATGAAAATACCAGAAATCAATGGATAATTGACACCGCTCGCCGCACCCTGGAGAGGCTGAATGTTCTCAAGAATGCCAGCCCTGCCCCGAAAGCGGCAGATTTTACCACTGCGGATAATGTGCCCGCCACCTCATCCGCGTCCACTCCTGCACAGGACGCAGAGAAAGCTATGCAGCATTATCACACCGATATTGGCCACTTCCGGGAGATGGTCCTTCGCGCGCTCACCTCATTGAGGGAGGAGCTGGCTAAAAGCAGCGTTCATTCGGAGGCAACAGAATCTATCTGCAAAGCAGCACAGGACAGCAAGAAGGCCGATGCCGCTTCGCAGTCCGCAGAAGAAGAGATGCCGCCAGCTAAAAAGGGCAAGCCAAAAAAGAGCGAGCCCTTTAACGCTTGGCCGCCGGCTGAAGGCGAGGACGAGGTGGAGACCATTAACATTGGCAAGAAGAGCTGAAAAGTTTTAAATAATGTACAAGGGCTCTACAGTATGGGTGAATCAGAATGGTAATTGGAGTAACGATGGTAAAGGTGGTGCCAGGACAGGAAAAGACCGTCTACAATGCCTTGCAGGAGATAGACGGGATCAAGGATGTCTACCATGTCTTTGGCGAATTCGACTTCGTAGTGATCATCGAGGTTGAGGGACTGAGCATGTTGAACAAGCTTGTTGACGTTATCCGTGAGATCGATAACGTTACCGCCACCCAGACAGTGGTTGGGGCTGAACTTTAGCCCTTTTTCCCTTTTTTATGGAAATTGCCGAGGAGCTGGCAAAACAGCAAAGGGCCATCTCCGTAGCGGAATTCTTTGAGAAGAATCGTCAGATCCTGGGGTTCGACTCCGCACCGCGGGCGCTCATCACCTGTGTTAAGGAGGCTGTGGACAACTCGCTGGATGCCTGTGAAGATGCCGGGATACTGCCGGATATATTTGTGCAGATAAAGAAGAGCGGCGAATACTATCAGGTTATTGTTGAGGACAACGGTCCAGGAATTGTGCAGGAAGTGATCCCGCGGGTCTTTGCAAAATTGCTCTATGGGTCCCGGTTTCATACGCTGCGCCAGAGCCGCGGCCAGCAGGGCATAGGCATATCTGCAGCGGTCCTCTACTCCCAGCTCACCAGTGGAAGACCCACCAAGGTCATCTCCAAGATCGCCCCCGACCGACCGGCTCGCTACTGCGAGCTGCTGATCAATACCGCCAAAAACGAGCCTGAGATTCTGAAATCTGAGGATATCGACTGGGAGCGGCCCAAAGGAACTCGCGTGGAGCTGGAGATGGAGGGCACCTATGTCCGAGGCCGACGCCAATCGGTCTATGGCCTGCTGAAGAGCACGGCCATCGTCAATCCACACGCCCGCTTGACTCTTGTCGAACCAGAGGGCAATATGGAGGTCTTCGAAAGGGTCACTGAAAGCCTGCCCAAGAAGGCCTATGCCATATCACCCCATCCGGAGGGAATTGAGCTGGGCGAGCTGATAAAATTATTGCGCTACACTGATAAAAAGAAGCTGCGCATCTTCCTGAAGGAGACCTTCTCCTCCATAGGCACCATCTCCGCCCAGGAGCTGTGCAGCAAGGCGGGACTGGACCCGGAGGTGGCCCCCACGAGCCTGGATCACGATTCCGCAGCGCGCCTGCACAGCGCTTTCAAGCAGATCAAGGTCAAATCGCCTCCAGTCGACTGCCTCTCCCCGATTGGCGAGGAATTAATCAAAGCTGGCCTCGAGAAGGAGTACCGTCTGGACTATATCGCCACCACAGTCAGGCCGGTCTCCGTCTATTCCGGCAATCCCTTCCTGGTCGAGGTAGGGTTGGGCTACGGCGGCGAGCTGGAAAAGGAGAGCCGGGTCGAGCTTCTGCGGTTTGCCAATCGCGTTCCTCTGGTCTATCAGCAGGGAGCCTGCGCCATGACCCACGGGGTGGAGAGCGTCTCCTGGAAGAACTATTCTCTGAGCCAGCCCACGGGAAGCGGAGTTCCTGTGGGCCCGGTGGTGCTGCTGGTCCACGTCGCCTCAACCAATATCCCGTTTACCTCGGAGAGTAAGGATGCCGTGGCCGATATGTCAGAGATCCTGGCAGAGATCGACCTGGGAATGAAAGAGGTAGCACGAAAGCTGCGCCGGTACCTCGCCAGACAGAGCGTTCTATCGGAGAGAAGGGAGAAAGAGGAGATCATCAGAAAGATCCTGCCCCGCATCGCCCAAAAGCTGTCCGATGTTCTGGAAAAGGATCTGCCGGACATCGGGCCGGTGGTGGCGAAGATCATGGGCAACCTTCTCGTCTTCAGGAAGGTCGAGAAGAGCGACGGGATGCTGAACGTTAAAATATTGCTGGAAAATCATAGCGAACATCTTCAGTCCTTCAGGCTGCACGAGGTTCTGGCGGCTCAGGCGGAGCGGGTCACTCCTACGGCAAAGGTTGCCTCTCTGGGTGACGGCTACGACTACCACTGGAAGCTCTCCATCGCGCCCGGACAGTCAGCCGCCCTCAGCTACAGCATTACCGCCGAAGGCGCGGCACTTAAGGAGCCGGTGGTCGAGGGTCTGGACGCGGAAATTGTCACAGGGGCAAAGGTGATCTAGCCAATGGAACACTCCGAAGGGAACTCCGGCAGGAACTCTGACAAAAACTCCGATGGGAAAGCCGAATTTGATGAGAGGCAGAGCGCAAGGAAAGCGGAAAAATCAAAGATGGCCGAGGGAAAGCTGCTCCGCCTGGCTGACGGCCTCTATAACCAGTTTCAGCAGGGGATAGTTCCTCACATATCCCTGCCATCCCGAACCAAAGGAAATATCGAGTATTCCACCAGGGAGGATGTCTGGGTCTACGGAGACCAGGAGACAACCCGCAGCGTCAAGACGGTGCGGGGAGCCAAGACGCTTCTCAAGACTGTGCACCTGGCTGAGCTGCTCATCAAAGAGCATCTGAAGAACAATCGGGGCTCGACCTTAAGAGAGATCTATTACATCTCCGAGAACTGGGATATCGCAAAGTTTCATGAGCAGGCGGAGAGCGACCGGCTGATCGAGGACCTGGAGATCGTCACCACCATGCACCGGGAGGACTTTCATGTCCGGCCTGAGGAGGATGGAGCTGCGGTGTTCGGGCCTCTGCGCCTCAAAGAGCAGACCCGCCGCGGCGAGAGGGAGATGCACTGCCAGGAGGATGTGGGCGAGGCCGGCTACCAGATACCCTTCAATGTGGATAACCTGGAGTTTTTAAGCCATGATGCAAAGATGGTCATGGCCATTGAGACTGGCGGAATGTATGCCCGGCTGATCGAGAACGGCTTTGATGAGGAGTACAATGCCATTTTGGTTCATATCAAAGGCCAGCCAGCCCGGTCCACCCGCCGCATCATTAAGAGACTGAACACGGAGCTGAACATTCCTGTTGTGGTTTTCACGGATGGCGATCCCTGGTCCTATCGCATCTTTGCCAGCATCGCCTACGGTGCCATCAAGAGCGCTCACCTCTCCGAGCACCTGGTCACTCCCGGAGCGCGTTTCCTTGGGGTTCAGCCCAGCGACATCGTGGACTACAATCTCTCCACAGATAAGCTGACCGATAAGGATATTCAGGCTTTGAGAAGCGAGCTGACCGATCCCAGGTTCAACACGCCCTACTGGGATAAGCAGATCCGCCTTCAGATGGACCTCAAGAAGAAAGCAGAGCAGCAGGCCTTTGCCGGAAAGGGCCTGGATTATGTGACCAAGACCTACCTGCCGGAAAGGCTCACAGAGATGGGGATAATCTGACGCAGATCATCGATTTTCATACGCATATCTATCCGCAATGGGTGTCGGCCAAGATCCTGCCTGCTGCTAAACGAAAGCTGAAGGTGGCAGTGCCCGGCACAGGCTCGCCGGAAGACCTGTGCGGGATGATGCAGGCCGGTGGGATCGGGGAATCGGTGCTCCTGCCTCTGGCCAAGGGAAAGGAGGATGTCTCCAGTCTGAACGACTGGATTATATCGATATCCAGGGAGAAACGAGAGCTGACTGCCTTCGGGGCGGTTCATCCCTTCATGGAAAACCTGGAGACGGAGCTGGACCGCCTGGCCGCCTGGGGCATCCGGGGAGTGAAGATGATGCCCCTCTTGCAGGAGGTCTATCCTGATGATCCGCGATGCAGCCGGCTCTTTGAGGCACTGATAAAGAGAAAGATGATTCTGGTATCCCATGCCGGTCGGGATCCTCTGGACCGGCCTGAGATCTTCGGAACGCCGGATCGATTCGCCAGGACGATTGAGTGCTACCCGGAGCTGGAAATGGTCCTGGCCCATCTGGGAGGATTGCGCATGTGGGAAGATGTGCGGCGCTATCTTCTCTCCGCTGGAAAAAACGTCTATTTCGATACCGCTTATGTCTCTTTTTACATGAATGAATGTGAGATGAAAGAGCTGATCCTGGACATCGGGCCGGAGTGGGTCATGTTCGGCAGCGATTATCCCTGGGAGGAGCCAGGACGGGCAGCGGAGATCATCAGGGGCCTGGGCCTCGGCGAAGAGGAAGAGCAGGCCGTTCTCGGCAAGAACGCATCCAGGCTTCTCGGTCCAAAGGTTGCTGGTCCAAAGGATCTTGGTCCAAAGGTTTAACTTCTTCAGAAGAGATCTGCGGATTCATGAAACGCGATCTGCTTGACATTTTAGCCTGTCCGATGTGTAAAGGAGACCTCGCTCTCGAAGCCTTCGAGGAGAATGAGCGGGAGATAGTAACCGGAAAGCTCTGCTGCAAGGCCTGCAAGGAATGCTATCCAATTGAGGACGGAATTCCCAATATGCTCCCGCCGGATCTACGAAATTGATCTCATATCAGTTGGTCTCTCATCATTTGATCTCACATCAGCAAAATATTTATATAATATTGTGAGGTAGTTGATACGGGGGAGCTAAAGCATTGGATCACGTTGTTCACATCAACAATGGCAGCGGGGCGGCTAAACCAATTGTCTTGCGTCTTCTTCCCGGCGAAGAGACCATATTCAATCTCAAGGTTCTCAATGACGGAGAGCCTTCCAACATCTCTCTTCAGGCCAGCAGCCCCGTCTTCAAGGCGGTGCGCTTGAAAAAGCCGGATCATTACGTGGTCCTTGAGGAGGTCGTGCCCATTCTTGCCAGGATGCCGGCCGACAAGAAGCGATTGGACGGCGAGATTCTCCTCACCAGCGGCAGCGGAGTGAGCAAGGTGCCTATCACTCTGCTGCGCGATTCGGAAGATCCGGGCGATGATCTGGAGGATCCCGGTCTGCAGGGGGACAAGGAATTGAGGGACTATGGAGCCGATGAAGAAGATGAGGATCTCGATCCGGAGGACCGGCTAATCACCGGCAGGGATCGGGATGATGCTGATGATGAAGCCATTGATGACGATGATGATGAATACGGCCCTGAAAGCATCAGGCGAGGGAAGGGCGGCGAAGATGAGGATGATCTAGAGGACGAGAGCGAAGGGACTGAGAAAGAGCCTCGAAGGATATCATTTTCTCGCGACAGGGATCTGGAAAGATACCGGTCGGCCCGGAAGCGAAAGGCTGGTGAGTCCGCGGAGGGCCGTGATGATGGGCCAGTTCAAATGCCGGCAAAAAGCCGTGCAGGCAGGCATCGCGCAGCTAAAGATAGCGCGGAAGATCGGCGCAATGGCAATGGGAGAGGGAAAGGCAGCGGCATAAGCAATAGTAAGGGCGATTTAAATGCGGAGGATGATGGCGATAGAGATGCCAATGAAGTTAATGATGATAATAGTGATCGCATCGTCCGCATCGATGATCGCTCTCGGTCCCGAATTGACGATCGTTTTGTAGACCCTAGCAATAAGCAGGATGAAATCCCCCGTTTTGTCGCCCGGAAGGTGCCTTTCGCCGAGCCTGAAGAGTGGAAGGAAGAGAGAGATGAGGTGAGGACGGGAGCGTGGGCGGAAGAGAGGCGGGACGAAGGGCTGGATGAGTGGCAAGAGGTGGGGCGAGAGGAGAGGCAGGAGCCGAGAATGGATGAGCGGATGAGGCCTGCCTCCGATTATGAAAATCGCTTCCGGAGTCCCGGCCAGGAATTTGATGGCATGGCGCGAGAGGTTCCCATTTCCTCCTCCGATGCGGACGCAGACAGTTCTGAGAGAATTCCAGAAGATCCGGGGGCCTACTCTGAGCAGGATGATGGGTCACAGTCCGATTATCTGGACAGATTGGGCGACATTGGCGGCACGGGATCGATTAAGGTCGTCCCTGCAATTTTATTTCTGGCTCTGGTCATAGTCCTCGCTATGACCTTCATCACCATGAATATTCCTGAGTTTCCCGGCGCTCTGGCGTCGTCGATCCTGATCGTCACCCTTATCATATACGGAGCGGCTACTTTACTCAAGGCGTGAGATGTAATTTATGAGATACATTGTGGTCACAGGCGGGGTTATGAGCGGGCTTGGCAAGGGCATCACAGCGGCGTCCATTGGCAGGCTGCTCATGAACAGGGGCTATAAGGTCACAGCTATCAAGATTGATCCTTACATCAACATAGATGCCGGGCTTATGAGTCCGTTTCAGCATGGAGAGGTCTTCGTCCTCAAGGATGGCGGCGAGGTGGACCTGGACCTGGGCAACTACGAAAGGTTTTTGGATGTGGAGCTGACCCGCGACCATAACATTACCACCGGCAAGGTTTACAGCACAGTCATAGAAAAAGAGCGCAGAGGGGAGTATCTGGGAAAGACGGTGCAGATCATCCCCCACATCACCGAGGAGATCAAGAGGCGCGTCCGCCAGGTTTCCCGCGATGGTGGCTGCGAGATCTGTCTGATAGAGGTTGGCGGGACGGTGGGAGATATCGAGTCCATGCCGTTCCTTGAGGCCATGCGCCAGCTCAGGTATGAGGAGTCGGGCAACATTTTCTTTGTTCACGTCACCCTGGCGCCTTCCACCGTGGACGGCGAGCAGAAGACCAAGCCAACCCAGCACAGCGTGAAGGAGATGCGGCAGCTGGGCTTGCAGCCGGACATGATAGTAGTAAGATGCGAGCGGCCCCTGCTGGAGGAGACCAAGCACAAGATCGCCCACTTCTGCGACGTTCCCATGGAGGCGGTGATCAGCGCCCATACTGCTGCCGATATTTATCGTGTGCCCCTGCAGATGGAGGCGGAGGGCCTGGCAAGGTACCTCATGAAGGCCATGCGGCTCTTCCCGCTGGAGGAGAGGAAGGACTGGGATGAGTTCGTGGCCAAGATTGATGCCGCCGAGGGCGAGGTGAAGGTGGCCATAGTCGGCAAATACACAGTCGGCTCGCAGTGCGCCGATCCAATGGAGGATGCGTATCTATCCATCCGGGAGTCGCTCAAGCATGCCGGCATTGAGGCCGGGGTGAAGACCGATGTGCAGTGGGTTGATGCCGAGGAGCTGGAACACGGCTCGCCGGACATCATCCTGAGGGATGCAGACGGCATACTGGTGCCAGGCGGCTTCGGCTCTCGTGGGACTGAGGGAAAGATCAAGGCGGTGCAGTACGCCAGGGAGATGAAGGTTCCCTACCTGGGATTATGCTTTGGAATGCAGCTTGCCGTGATCGAGTACGCCCGCAATGTCTGCGGCCTGAACGGGGCGAGCAGCACAGAGTTTGGCGCGACCCCGCATCCGGTGATAGCTCTGCTGCCCGAGCAGGAGAAGATCAGGAATATGGGGGCCACCATGCGGCTGGGCAACTATCCGGCGCACCTCTCTGAGGGCAGCCTGGCCCACAAAATCTACGGGACGACGGATATCGTGGAGAGGCACAGGCACCGCTACGAGGTCAATCCCGCCTATATTGCCCAGATTGAGGAGAAGGGCATGAAGTTTTCGGGCACCAATGGGG
>JAQVZT010000084.1 GCA_028708055.1 Methanothrix sp. | reverse complement strand
GGATCGCGGAAATGCACATGAGCATCGATGGCACCGGGCAGGACCAGCATGCTCCTGGCATCGATCGTATCCTCGGCCCGGTGATCTCCGCCTAGAGCTGCAATTGCTCCATCTCTGATCCAGATGTCTATGCTCATCAGGCCCCTGGCTGAGAAAACCCGGCCATTTTTAATCGCTAGATCAAAGTTTATATCCAAACCTCCGCAGCAGCTTGCGCCTATCCTCGACCTGGGCGGCAGTCTCTGCGCCCCTCGGAGAGGACCCATCGATGACTCCCATGATTCCCCTCCCCTGCTCAGTCTCGGCCACGACCACCTGCAAGGGATTGGCGGTAGCGCAGAAGATGCCGCATACCTCCTGCACTGATTTGATGGCGTTCAGGACGTTGATGGGAAAAGCCCCTTTCATCAGCACCACAAAGGTATGCCCGCAGGCAAGGGCCAGAGAAAAACCCCTGGCAGCCTCGACCAGATCATCGTCGTTGCCCTCCGTTCGCACCAGGCAATCGCCGCTGGCCTCGGAAAAGGCGACTGCGAACTTCGCGAATGGAACCGTTCCCGCCATGACCTCATAGATATCTTCTGCCGTCTTGATGAAATGGCTCTGCCCTAAAATCAGATTGGCTCCCTCTGGAATTTTTATGTCTACCGTCTTTAGCTGCATCAACATACCCTCAGGGGCAATGTGTGCGGGCTGCGGACTTATACTTTAGGGAGAAGCGAGAGCGAAATGGGGCGATAAGAGGCAAAAGAGAAAAGAGAAGCATGAGGCGGGCGGGCACGCGAATGCTTATTTGCGCAGCCCCTTTCTAGGACCCACGGATTGCTTTGCCAGCTGCTGGCTCTTCTTCATAATAATCGAGGAAGTTATGTAGTACACCGCTATGAACAGGATGGCGGAATATATCGCCATGCCGATTGATTCCACGATGCTTAGATGCAACAAAAAGTAAGAGTATGGGATATAAATCAGCAGCACCATAACGCCGGCTATTGCTGCTTGCTGCATCAGCGTATACTGCCGGAAGCGCGTGATGAGCTCTGCATAACTGGGAAGGTTCACCAAGGATCATTCACCTCATCGACCTTCATCATTCCCTTCCTGTTCATATAAAGCCTTGTCCACCAGAGATTTGATAGAGGCGCTAAAACGAGCATATTTACCAGTCCGTAGAGCGCCGATAGAGGGGTGCTGTTTGCCTGCTCGCCAGCAGAAAATAAGCCGCCGATCATCTGCAGGCCCAGAGATAAGGCGACTACTACCAGCCAGAGGATCGCCACATCGAACTTGTTGTACCGGAAGAAATCGACCGATGCCCAAACTGCCTGCATGGGCCCCAGATCTTCTATCACCAGGGCATAGGGCATGGCGACCAGGACCACAGAGAGGGCCAGGGCATAGAGCACGAAGAGGATCAGACCTACAGCCGCGAGGCCAATAGTCTGCGAATCTGCTGGCTGGGTGGTCGATATCTGGGCCAGTGACGGCAAAAAGAAGATCAGACCGACCAGGGTCAGCAATCCGATCATCAGGGTTGCCAGGAACATATTGAGAAAATGACTCCTTCCGGCAGACCACATGGAACCGGTATCTGATCTTCCTGCATTCAGTGCTTGCCTGGCCATGCCAACGGCCCCGGCGGTAAAGAACGCATTGATCAGAGACAGCACGGCCATCCAAACCAAAAAGAGCCCTGCGATAGGCAGGAGACTGGTCGCGTCCAGGTGATCAAAAGAGCTCTGCATCTGAGCGATAAGCTCCTGCATATCCTGATCATTTTCCAGCATCGTGGCATTAATGTCTGCCACGGGCAGGGTGGTCAAAAAGAAGCCAGCGAGAAACGGCAGAGTAACTATCATGGATAGGAGGACGCTGAGCAGGAAAGGAATACACAGGTTCATGTTCTGCCTCCAGACGCCAAATCCCTTGCCGATCAGCTGCCCAATCTCTTCCATCCTTTATTCCCCCAGCCCATTCCAGATCACATCGCCCACATGGTGTAGCGACTTGACTGCCTTTCCCTCGCCCTTCATATCCGTCCCCGCCGCCAGAGCCCGGCCTATGGCCAGAGGCTTTTTGTATCTCTCTTCCACGATCACCACCAGGTCGCCAACGGCGATCTCAGGATCGGCTGAGACTATGCCCGGCCTCATGATGTCCGCCCCGTTCACCACAAAACGCACGGCGCCCGAATCCACCACCACCAGCTTCTTCGTGGGGTGAAGTTCAATGGCACCGAGAACGGTAAAGAAAGGCTGATCCTCCACAACCATCATTAAAGGCCGGCCATCCACGAATATGAGATCCACGCCATCATCGCTTATCGCCATCTCCAATGACGAGCGGCGAAGGCCGGATGCGTCCTCTAGCAGCGGCTCAATCTTTGCTATTACCTTCCGAGCGTCGCTCCCCTTGAGGTGATGCCTGGATTTGATCTTCATGCAAGGGAGAATATCCCGATAGGTTTAAATATGCAACGAGCACGTTTGAGTTTTGAAGCCTTTTGCGGTTATCAATGCTGGAGAGAGTTTAATGGGTCAGAGACCGCTTGATATTCTGAATGAATCACTGAATGGACCAGTCATAGTTAAGCTAAAGGACGGAAGGGTCTTTCGGGGTGAGCTGCAGGGTTATGATATACACATGAACCTTGTGCTCGAAAAAACTGAAGAAGTGGCAGAAGGGGCGGTCGCACGCAAGATTGGAACTGTAATCGTGCGAGGAGATAACGTAGTATACATTTCACCATGAGGTGCATAAGATGACGAAAGGTACTCCTTCTATGGGCAGGCGCCACAAGAGTTCGCACATCAGATGCAGGCGCTGTGGCAGCATATCGTTCAATTTCAAGAGAAAAGTGTGCGTCCATTGCGGCTTTGGCAGTTCGGCAAAACTGCGCATGAAGAGCCACAAGTGGATGAGAAAAGCTGATTACTAGAGGCGCAAAGTTGCACGATGCCTGCGGCGTTGTCGGGATTTCCTTCAATGAGACGGGCAATAACGTAGCCAAATCCATTTATTACGCCCTCTATGCTCTGCAGCACAGAGGGCAGGAAGCGGCTGGCATCTCGGTCCACGACGGCAAGGCCATACGCACCCATCGGGGCATGGGGCTTGTCTCCGAGGTGTTCGATGATGCCCAGATCGCCCTGCTGCGCGGCCAGGTGGGTATCGGCCACGTTCGATATCCTACTTCCGGCCGGTCGTGCATAGAAAACAGCCAGCCTTTGCTGGTGAAATACAAAGACGGAGCCATTGCCATAGCTCATAATGGCAATCTGGTGAATTCCTCTCAGCTCCGGGAACAGCTGGAAGAATCGGGCGACATATTCTATTCAACCTCGGACACCGAGGTCATAGCCCATCTTTTTGTAAAAGAGCTTCTGCGTTATGATCTACAGGAAGCGGTGCGAGCCCTGATGCGCAAGATCGTGGGCTCCTATTCGCTCGTCTTTCTCTGGGGAGATTCTGTTCTCGCCGTGCGCGACCCTCTGGGCATCAAGCCTCTCTGCATCGGCGAGGTGGATAATGGCATCATGGTGGCCTCCGAGAGCGCTGCTATAGATACGCTCAACGGAAAGCTCATTCGCGATGTGCTGCCCGGCGAGCTGATTGTTATCAAACATGGAGAGATGAAGTCATATCAACTGGCTCGTCTTCCCCACCGGTCGCACTGCATATTCGAGTACATCTACTTTGCCAGGCCTGACAGCATTATGGATGGCCGCCTGATTTACGATGTGCGGGTGAACATCGGAGCCAATTTGGCCCGAGAGCATCCGACCAATGCCGATACTGTTACGCCCATTCCCGACTCGGGGATCACTCTGGCGGTGGGCTACCACCAGAATTCCGGTATCAGCTACCGGGAATGCCTGATGAAAAACCGCTACATCGGCAGGACATTCATCATGCCCGACCAGAGCATGCGAGAGACTGCCGTCCGTTTGAAGATGAATACCATCCGGCCTAATATCGAGGGCCACAAGCTGGTCCTGGTGGACGACTCAATAGTGCGCGGCACAACGAGCCGCAGGATTGTGGATATGGTTCGCAGGGCAGGAGCCAAAGAGGTGCATGTGCGCATAGGCAGCCCGCCTATCATGGCACCCTGCTATCTGGGCATCGATATGGCCAGCCGTGATGAGCTCATAGCCGCCCACAAGACTGTGGCTGGAGTGGAGGCGGTGATCAACGCCGACTCACTGGGCTATGTGAGCCACGAGGGCCTGGTGAATGCTGTGGGCATACCCAAGGAGGACCTCTGCATGGGCTGTCTTACCGGCCTTTATCCAGTCGAGATCCCGGGCGAAAAGTGCATAGCAGCACAGACCAAGCTTTCAGAATACCTGGATCAGTCGACTTGAAATGATTCAGGTTCGGTCCAGTCTATCCGGCCACACGCCATGCACCACGCCCAGCGCCCTATCGACTGAGCTGTGAACCTTTTCTGCTGAAAATCCGCATAGCATGAGGTATGCTTCAGCGTAATTTGGCACCGGCACAGACATCTGCTCCACAAGCATGACGGCCTGCATGATGGTAAGATCGCCTATCTCAAAGGCAATTATCGCATCGGAAAATAGCAGCTCAAAGATCTCGGAGTTTACGGGCCTTTCAAAGCAGGATGAGAATGCCTCAAGAATCTCGCCGGTCCACTCGTGTTTCCGTCCATCATCACCATATGGAATTACCACAACCCGTCTGGTCCTGGCCAGCTGCTCGAGCAGCATCCCTGGCTCCGGGTTCCCATCGAAGACGAAATTCAAGTGATGCACATGGGGCATGGTAATAGGAACCTTGCTGGCCCGAACTGAAAATCTCACATCCTTGAAGACGGTTGCTGCATCTTTTCCTTGATGGCCCACACCGCTTCCAAACTCAATTGAATTGGCCGACATCTTGACTACGTTTTGCGGGTCCCCGCTTCTGCGATCCAGGTTGCCCAAGACGGCCTTGAGTCCAAGAGGCCTCGCCGCGAGCACGGCTCTGCATAATGATGTGGTATTGCAGCTGGTGCACTGGACAAGTCTTGGCGAAGCGCTGAGGAATCGATCATAGTTCTCCAGGCCGAAGAAAAATTCTCGCTCCAGGTCTTCCCTGATCTTATCCGGAATCGCTATATTCTTCTCGGCCAGGCCGGTTTGTATATCGCTTCTTTTGGCTCCACCCATCAGCACCATGCTGCAATCATGGGATATGCCCTCCTCGACATATGGCAATTCCTGACCCTCGGGAGTTCCAATGATGATCGCATCAGATCCTTCAAAGAAATCGCTATAGCCGCCTTCGATCCTGGCCCCGCTGCTCTCCCACGCAGCTCTGTCTTTTTCATCTGTCAGGAAAGCTCTTACGTCACACATTCTCGTGAACTTGTCGAGCATGCTCTTGGCCCTGGCATGAGGCCTGCGAAGGAGCACATTCATTTCGCCATCGATTCTTTCCATCTCCTTAACCTGGTGGATGGCTGGAATGGCTCTCTTGCTTTCTGTTCCATCGAAGCCTACAAACCCAACATTCAGTTTCATCAGATGATCACGTTGGGTATCTTATTTCAGGGATAATATTTCTAATTATCTATAATGCTTTCATTGAATTGACTCACCAAAAGTATTCAATATCATCTGAGACTAAAATCATATGTTTGTGGAGGGATATGCCGTATACCCAATAATCGGTGCCGATGAAGCAAAAGAGATTTCGATATCCGATTTGAGGGAAAAGCTCTCATGCCACGAGAGCGGTCTCGCTTCATCCGAGGCTGAAGCAAGGCTGGAAGAGTACGGCCCGAATGAAATTTTAGAGAAGAAAATCAATCCACTCATAAAATTTTTGGGCTACTTCTGGGGAACCATCCCCTGGATGATTGAAGCTGCTGCGATTCTCTCTGCAGTACTGAGCCGCTGGGATGACTTTGCCATCATCTTTCTGCTCCTTCTCATGAATGGTGTGGTGGGCTTCTGGCAGGAGAATAAAGCAGACAACGCCATAGAACTCCTGAAGAAGAGGCTTGCGCCTGCTGCCAGGGTCCTCAGGGATGGAAAATGGAATGCAATTGCGTCTCGAATGCTTGTCCCGGGGGATATAGTCCGAATACGTCTGGGGGAGATTGTTCCCGCAGACCTCAAGCTTATTGAAGGCGATTTCCTCCAGGTAGACGAATCTTCCCTGACGGGTGAATCGCTACCTGTAGAGAAAAAAGTTTCTGAGGTTGCTTTCTCCGGATCAATAATTCGTCAGGGAGAGATGACTGCCCTGGTCTTTGCTACAGGGATGAATACCTATTTTGGCCGTACTGCCAAGCTGGTAGAATTGGCCAAGACCCAGAGCCACTTTCAGAAGGCAGTAGTTAAGATTGGAGATTATCTGATCATTCTGGCCGTTGTTCTGGTGACCCTGGTTTTCATAGTAGCCACTCTGAGGCATGAAAGCTTTCTGCAGACTTTACAGTTCGCCCTGGTGCTGATAGTGGCCGCCATACCAGCTGCTCTTCCGGCGGTTCTGTCTGTGACTATGGCAGTGGGCGCGATGCAGCTCGCCAAGAAGGAGGCCATTGTGAGCAGGCTGGCGGCCATCGAAGAGATGGCAGGAGTTGACGTTCTCTGCTCAGACAAGACCGGCACCATAACCCAGAATGCCATTACTGTGGCAGAGGTAGTGCCCTTCGAGGGCTTCACCGAGAAAGATTTGCTGCTCTTTGGCACCTTAGCTTCTCGAGAAGAGAACGGCGATCTCATAGATATCGCCATCATAAAGAAGGGCAAAGAAGAGCAGGTTGAATCAGGCAGCTACAAATTGGGCAAGTTCCAACCCTTTGATCCCGTCTACAAGAGGACAAAGGCCGAAATCGAGGGGCCACAAGGCAGCTTTATGGCAGCCAAAGGTGCACCTCAGGCCATATTCTCATTAGTAGCCAACAGCACCCAGAGCATCTCAGTTGACAAAAATGTAGAGCTATTCGCCTCCAAGGGCTACCGGGCTCTGGGCGTTGCCAGCACGGACACCAAAGGAGCCTGGTGTTATGTGGGACTTATTGCCCTTCAAGATCCACCCAGAGAAGACTCTGCACAGACCATCAAGACCGCCCAGTCATTGGGTGTGCGCATAAAAATGGTCACTGGCGACCACGTAGCCATAGCTAAAGAGATTGCTCGGATGGTAGGTCTGGGAACCAATATCCAGCCCGCATCGGATTTCATCAACAAACCTGATGAGGAAGCCACCGATATCATCGAAAAGGCCGATGGTTTTGCCCAAGTATTTCCTGAGCACAAATTCAAGATCGTCGAGCTGCTTCAAGCCAGAGGCCATATTGTTGGCATGACGGGTGACGGAGTAAACGATGCGCCTGCCTTGAAGAAAGCCGACGCAGGAATTGCAGTATCGGGGGCAACAGATGCAGCCAAGTCTGCCGCTGCAATAGTCTTGACCAGACCTGGGCTCTCCGTCATCATCGACGCCATAGAAGAGAGCCGCAAGATATTTAGGCGCATGAACAGCTACGCCATTTACCGCATAGCTGAGACCATCAGAGTACTCTTCTTCATCACTCTATCAATAGTCATCTTCAATTTTTATCCGGTAACGGCTATAATGATAGTATTGCTGGCGTTACTTAACGATTTTGCTATAATGTCCATAGCCTATGACCGAGCAGAGTATGCCCAAAAGCCCAGCCGCTGGGATATGAAATCTGTGCTGGGCATGGCTACATTTCTAGGCCTAATAGGCACAATATCATCATTTTTATTTTTTTCTATTGGTATGTCCATTCTGCACCTTACTCAGGATGTACTCCAATCAATGATGTACCTCAAGCTCTCTGTTGCTGGGCATTTTCTCATATTTATCACCAGGACGAACGGCCATTTCTGGTCCTACAGGCCGAGCAATATACTGCTGGCAGCAGTTTTGGGCACTCAGATAATAGCAACTGCAATCGCAGTCTACGGTCTACTCATACCTCCCATAGGCTGGAGCCTTGCGTTATTTGTATGGGCTTATGCCATGGTAGCCTTCATTTTAACGGACCTTGCCAAGGTATTTCTATTCAAGCGGTTTGAAAGAGACGTGGACATCCTGGAGAATGAGGCGGCAATAATCGAAAAAGATGTCGGCAAGCAATAACCGCGCCTCAGCTATCATTTGCAGCGCATTGCATTCTGGTCACGTCATCCAGAGCCAGCATTCCCTGGATTCTATCGGGATAGTCCTCCTGCACAACCGGCAGCTGGCTGATGTGATTTGATATCATCTTATTCATGGCGTCAAATAGCGACTCGTCCGGATAGGTTACTATCAGGTTATGGCTCATGATATCCGTTACCCTGGCCCCGGAATGATCCTCGTGGGTGTGCCTCAAGGCATCCTGTTTTGCCACGATGCCAAGTATTCTGTCCTCCTCTACCACCGGCACGGCGTGAACCTCGTACCTTTCCAGCAGTTTCATCACCTCGTCGAGGGTCGAGCCGGGGCCGATGGCAGGCACGTCCCTTACCATAGCCGCACTCACCTTGAGCGATTTGAGGAGCATGAGGGAATAATCGTGCCGATGTGCCGGGGACTCGGCCCTCACGTTCACCTGCTTCTCGTAGATGTAATTGTCTCCGGTAACGAAGTAGGCAATGGAGCAGGCCAGCATGCTGGGAATCAGGAGGGTGTAGTCCATGGTCATCTCGCTGACCATGATGATAACCGCGAGAGGCACCTTGGCTATGCCACCGAAGAGGGCCATCATGCCCACGATGACAAAGGCCGACGGAGAGCTGGGTGTGATTGCCGGAAATCCGGAGAGCAGGCTCCACAGAGAGCCTCCTACCATTCCGCCTATCACCAGTCCGGGCGCAAAGACCCCGCCGCTTCCTCCTGAACCGATGGTCAGCCCGGTGGTGAGGATCTTGAAGACTGCCACCACGAGCATAACCGCTGCCGGCAGGGCGAGAAAGTCACCATTAATGGCAAACTGTAGCCATCCATAGCTTGTTCCCAGGACCTGGGGCAAGAAGACGCCGATTGATCCCACCAGGAATCCGCCGATGGCCGGCTTTATCCATGCGGGAATTTTGAGACTCTTAAACAGGTCCCTCATGTAGTAGAAGCTGCGACCGTATGCTATTCCCACCAGCCCGCAGACCAGGCCAAGAACGGTGTAGGAGACAAGCTCAGAGGCCCGGCTGAACGGCGGGACTATGCCGCTTCCCAAAACCGGGGCCCATCCGCTCCAGGAGGCGAATATGCTGTAGCCCACAACAGACGCGATAAAAGACGGCAGAAGGGCTTCGTACTCGAAATCACGCCGGTAGAGGACCTCCATGCTGAGGATGGCGCCACCCAGCGGGGCCTTGAAGATCGATCCGATTCCAGCACCGATCCCTGTGGCCACAGCAATGCGCCGGTCGGAATCAGATAGATGGAACAGATCGGCAAGAGCAGAGGCAATTCCCGCGGCTATTTGGGCGGTCGGCCCCTCCCGTCCTGCACTTCCTCCTGAACCGATGGTGATGGCTGAAGCGATGGCTTTGACCACCGGCACCCGACGGCGAATTGCGCCCCCCTTATTGTGAAAGGAATCTA
>JAQVZT010000083.1 GCA_028708055.1 Methanothrix sp. | reverse complement strand
TCCAGATTACCAAACGGATGCAAGTTGAATTTATTCCTGTCTAGAATGGAGCGCGATTTTAATGCAGCAAGGTAGATTAAAAAAGAATCGCGGGGTATATAAATGCCATACATTCGGGACTCTACAGCCTCCTTTGCAAGTCGAAACTAATGTGTTTACGAAGATTTGTGTTCTTTCCGCATACTCTTTTATTATAATCTGAGTAAAGTATTGAGAGAAAAGTGGTTTAATTATATTTTCGAAAAATCTATAATCATCAGGCCCTTCTACTAAGATGAATAATTTAGTATACATTTTTATGCTTCCAGCATATTCTCTACATAAAGCTGTTCTATTCCCAATTCAGCTTTTAGGAATTCCTTAACTTCTTCACTCTCAATAGGTTTTGATAATTTAGAAAATCCAATTTCATCTCTTGATATTAGATATAAATTATCACTGTCTGTAAATCTTACAATTTCTGGATTGTGTGTAGTAATAATTATCTGCCTATTTTTCGATGCATCCTGTATCATATTCATTAATTTAGAAATGAGTGCAGGATGAATATTCCTTTCTGGCTCCTCTAAAATAATTATTGATTTTTTTTCGAAATAAAGAGCCACGATTAAAGCGACCACATTTATAGTCCCATCAGAAAGCAATGATGCAGGGATATATTTATTAAGATAATTCTCCTTTATTTTAAATAGCATCGATTTATCATCAAACTTTTGTATATCGATGCTATTCACGAAAGGAAGGATATCTTTTATCAAATTTGAGAATTTTCTCTTAGTTTCTTTATGATCCATGATATTTTTTAGAACTATTGATAAATTGCCACCATCTTCCTCTAATTCAGTCTTGCCTGTAATTGGCACGGCCCTCTTTGGAATCCGAGAGTCAAAATCATAAATTGAAATCTCTTCAAATATTTTATTATATGGCTTAAATACATTGATTATTGGAGTTTCAAGAAGAAGCATCTTCGATGGCAGCTTGTATTTTTTAAATATATCCTGAAATTGGCTGAATTCATTTTCTACAAATTTTAATTCATCTGGGCATTTAAAGGTATATACTAATTTTCCTTTGCTTAATTCAAATGTTTCCTTAGCCATTCCTAATTTACTTTTTTTCTCTAATTTTTTACCCTGTTTCTCTAATTCCCATATCTCGATGTTTCTGTCTAGAATATCATTAGTTATTTTATATTTCTTATTAGATGCAGAAATATTTAATTGAAATTCATAAGTAAACGAAATATCTTTTAGTCCTATAATTTTATCTTTAAAATTTTTATTTAGAATAAATGGATTATTGTTATCAGAAAAAGAAATCTTTATCGAGAAAATATCTGAATCTAGACGAACATTTTTTAAATATTCCAAGCCACCTTGCATTGATATAGCATTATCTAGGCCGTGCTGCGAAATATCTTTAATAAATTTAAAAATTTGAATAAAATTTGATTTTCCCGCTGCATTACTACCAATCAGTACATTATAATCCTTCAGGCCAATGTTTATTTTCTTAAAACTTTTAAAATTAGCTAATTCTAATGAAACAATGGACATCTTGCATCTCGCTCGATTTATTCGATGATAGACCTTGTGTCATTCTATAAATCCATTTCGCCGAGGATTCCTATATGTAGAGTCCTAAAAGCTTGCCTTTTATATATGCCCCCTCATTATGCTAGTCTATTCCGTCGCATAAAATTCTCTTTTTGCCAGTGGGATTTTGTTCTTCATGCAATACCCCGGGTCGTGCTGATTACCTTTGGAATTGCGTAGCTTTAGCCATGGCTATGATCATGTCACATACCACACCGTGCTGATGCCCAAGTATCGATATATAATATTATCAATAGGCAAATCAATATACCTTCTTTCTGCCTTCACAATGCGACCTTCTCTTGCGAGATACGCTCACCTATCTGGCCTTTCAGAGCTCGAATAGATACAAGATCGACATTCATGCCGGTAATTTCGTGCTGTCTTTGCTCCAGAGAGATAAATTTAGGAAGAGTTGGAGCTTCTTCAAACTCCACCAATACATCAAGGTCGCTCTGTTTATGCTGCTTGCCATGGACAAAGGAGCCGAAGAGCCAGGCATAGCGGATGTTGTATTCTTCACGAAGCTGTGGCAAGTGTGCACGAAGGTTTTGCATGATTCGATTCAGAGATGGAAGGGAACTGATTTTTCTATCATCCAAGGGCGTTTTCATTTCTCTGAAACCTCTCTTCGCAATAGTGGATCCTCAAAGTATGTAAGGATTGGGGATCTCGGGCTTGAGCTCGCCAATCCAATAGAGGAGGGCATCCTTTGTCCTTTCGCGCTATGCTCTTTTGCACCGTTTTCCTTGACTCACGAGCGCAGCCAGGCCCCCACGCCCGAGCGCGCGCCCCTGGTGGCATCTGGCGATCCGTTCTGCCATTCGCGCTTTCTAGCCCTGCAGCAAAACTAAAAATTCCTTCTTGCTCATCCTCACATCGCTCATTATCTCCATCAGTAATCCCCGCCCGAGCTCTTCTCAAGGATGTACGGGGATTACTATACTTCTGCCATCGGGATGCTTCATGAAGAGGTGGCTGCCTTTCTGTCTCACAGGCTGAAAGCCTATCCTTCTCAGAGCCTTGATCACTACCTCGGGCTTAACAGGGTCTCAACTGGAGCAACTTGCACTCCTACAAAAGCTTCCAATGGGGCTACCGCCTTCCGTTTCTAGATAGAGTGAAATGGCCTCTTTGATCCTGCTCATTAGATCGTCAAGGCTCTTGGCCTGCGTATGACAGCCGGGAAGTTCAGGAACCGTGGAAACATAATAATCATACTCATCCCTTCTGACCACAACATCGAAACGCATACTGAATTAATATGAAGGATAATCAGATGAATGTATTGGTCAACGAAGCATAATCAAAAAGAAAAAAGAAAGGTTCACGTCAGAGCGCAGTCCTTACCTTTGCGGTCTGTCCCTTGAAATTGAGCACTCCCCCGCTTGGTCCTGATCTGAAGTCTCCTGCTATCTGCCAGAAGTAATTGTCGTTGGTCTTATTTAATGCCAGAAATTGATATGTCGCTGATTCTCTGTCCCCTGCATTATTTATGCTGAGCGGTCCTGTAATTCCAGTGAATCTATTGGCAACATTAGTAAAAGCTTCCTTAAGCTGAGATATATTGCCGGATTCGCTTAGAATCATGGATTCAGATGCAATCCACAGTGCATCGTAAGACGCCAGTGCATATCCGTTGGGCGAGGATCCGGTCTTCTGCTTGATCGCCTCGATAACATTTTCGTAATCGCTCATATTCCGGATAAATTGTCCCGGTAAAACTCCATAGATGGGGCAGATCAGTCCTGTTTTACAGGCGAATTCTGCGGCAGTGGAGTTCTCAACCAGGCTGGAAGCATTCGCTATTCCATCTGATCCAAACCATCTCACCGATGATAGCTCAGGATCTCTGGAAGCCATAGCCATTAGAGGTATTGCCTCATCAAATGAGACCATATATACGCCTATCCCGGCGGGGCTAAATCGGCTCTTGCTCTCCTTTACAATGGCGCTCAATTTATTGATCTCAGAAGAAGGATCGGTTCCAGGCTCGTAGCTCACGCCTTCCAGCACCACTCCTCCATAGCCCTCAAAACTGGATTTAGTGGCATTTAGCAGTCCTCTTCCCCAAACGTCTCCTCTGGTTATGGGGACTATCGCAGTGATATTCTCCAGTTTTAGCAACTCTGCCATAGCTTTGCCCTGATTTATATCATCTGGAACCAGTCTGATAATGTTGTCTTCAGGTATTGCCAGAGACGGGGATGTGCTGGCAGTTCCTATTATTATTATATTATTTGCATTGGCGTGATCTTTCATGGCATACAGCTCAGAGCTGGATACAGCAGCAATTACCAGACGTATCCCTTGCCCGCCAAGATTTTTCAGTTCCCGTAGAGCCGTCTCAGGGTCCGTCGCAGTGTCTTCAATCGTTAGATTAACCCTCCGAGAAGAGCCGATATCCTTCAGGAGACTGTTTACATCATCATCGGCAATGCCCAGGGCGACATTCGATATGGCTCCCTGTGAAGACCAGTCTCCTGTAATGGGGAGCATTACACCTATCCTGATCTCCTGCGCATCAGAATCTGCTCCGTATCCTGCATTAGCTGCAGCCATAATGCAGATCAAATAGCACAAAATCCAGTAATGCTTCATCTTTCATTTCTCCTTCAAGTTTCGTTTCTATGCCCTTATGCAAGATGAGCTAATAAATCAATAACATATTCTAATTTGATAGAGCGGTTACTATTAGAAGCCAAATCTTTGAGCAAGATTGCTGCTAATTCACGAACTTCCAGCTCGCCTTGCCACATGCCATCATGCTCCCCCCGCCTCAAAACGGCAGCCGGGTCCCCACGCACGGGCGCGCGTCCTCCCTCCGCCAGGAGTTGCATTGACCTGCGGTTCTATTCCTTTAATGCTGCAATGAATTCTTTTCTTTCTAGCTTTGCCTGCTTCATAATAGAGGTCAATGTTCCTTTCGTCAGCTCTGGATGGTTAGGCACGGTAACGATAAGATTTCTTTCTTTATTCCAGAGGTGGATATGGCTTCCAGTCTGGCGATAGACTTTAAATCCAAACTGATCCAGAGCCTTGATGGCGGCTTTAGCCGAGATTGCCGGAAGCTTGGGCAAATCGCTCAACCTCTATGTCAAGGAATGAAAGCTTTCGCCCTTTTGGTGCCAGCTCCAGGAGGACTTGATAATGTTCTTCAAGGCCCTTTTTTAAATTAGAGATCGCCTCTTCTTCAGTCGATCCTTGATCAGCTACATTTGTGATCAGGTCGATTGCCACAAAGTATTCTCCTTCTTTTTGGATCTGAATCAGGGTTTTCATTTATCGCCTATTATGCGTATTTCCTGATAAAGTTGATGCCTTGTCACACAGCAGCCGAAGGGTAGCAAAACAAGATTAAAAAATTCTGCCAGCCAAGAGGCATCCCAATCCATGGTCATGCGCCCTCTCGGGAAATGCAGATCGCAGCCTTGATATCACTGCATCTTCTTTTCGCATCCCCAATTGAGCTGCCCAAGGCCCGGCCTCCTGCATGCAGCAGTCCGCGCCCGCCCGGCCGGGCAGCTTGCTGAAAGAATGTCCTGTTCTCTCTATTCAGGGGCTTTTATTCTCTTCATCTTTAGCCTGCAGAGCCTCTCGATGGCTTCCCCATTTACCCCATCCCAGGCCTCAAGAAATCCCATCTCCTCTGCTATCCTGAAAAGCCCCAATCCTCTCTCAGTCCGGACGATTACCGAGCTCATTCCAGGAGCGCTCCCCACCCCGCCGATGGAGATATCCGATTGAGTGGCAGTGAAGTCTGTGCAGGCTTTGCATCCCGGAAGCACAAAGCTTGCCAGATCAGGAAGAGGAATGCTTCTTGTGCTTCTGTCTCGAAGTATGATATTCATCTGTCCCTCTCCAGCACTGATCTTGCTGATATTCCAGGTCGGGGCATCGATGCGCCTGGAGATCTCGGCAATGAGGCAATCATCAAACGCCTCGAAGCAGAACAGGCCCAGAAGGAACCTAACCTTCTGTGCGAGCTTTGCAGCATATTCATTCTGGGACCGGCAGAGCAGACTTACCGTCTGCACTGTGCAGGCCGTTCCCACCATAGCAATATTTTTTATGCTCTGATCCTTGACCAGATCCTTCATGGATTCGAGAATTGCGTTGCTCGTGTACTTGCTTCCCGCACACTTCCCCAGATCCTTCGCCTCGTAGACCACCCGCGGGTATGGCTCCTGTGTCCATCGGTCCAGTCCCATGACCAGGGCACAGTCCACAAGCTCCTCCTCAAGAGCCGCAGAAAGCAGAGCAGTGACTGCTCCTCCGTTCTGAAAGTGCGCTCCGCCGGTCATCGACCTGGCATTCTTGATCTCCAGATAGTCTCCCAGGAGATTTTGTGTGGCGATTTTCTCGGCATTGGCCGAGAGGCGCGGGCAGACATCAAGACATGCTTTGCACTCCACGCAGGGATTCATCTGATAGGGCCGGCCAGCCTTCTGGTCATATTCAAGAGTTCCAGCAAGGCAAACGGCTATGCAGCCCCGGCAGCCTGAGCAGAGATTCTTCTCCCATACCTGATCCACAAGCTCCTGGTAGGGAAGAATTGCAGAAGTGATGGTATATATCTCAGTGTCGGTTTTTAGCATATGATATTCCTCTTATCGATTGCTTTAGACATTCTTGTACACCCTTCTCGTCAGGATCTTCACCAGGGCGATGACCATAAAGGAGATGGCCACAAGGATTATGGCAATGCATAGCGATACGTCCAGATCTCCCTGCATTGCCGTGTAAATGGCCAGTGGCATGGTCTGGGTCCGTCCCTGGAAGTTTCCCGCAAACATGATAGTAGCCCCAAACTCGCCCAGCGATCTGGCAAAAGCCATGATGGCACCGGAGAACAGGCCGTTCATCGCTATGGGCAGGATTACATGAAAGAAAGTGTAAGAGCGAGAAGCGCCAAGAGTGCGGGACGCATTCTCGAAGGCCGGGTCCACATCCTCAAAGCTGGTTCTGGCCTGTCGAATGTAAAAGGGAGATGAGACAAAGGTCTGAGCCAGGATCACTGCCATGGTGGTGAAAGCTATGCTGATTCCTAATGCATTCAGGTGCCGTCCTACAATCCCCATCCGGCCAAAGGCCATGAGCAGGGCAATTCCTGCCACTGCGGGAGGCATAATTACCGGTAGGTCTATCAGAGAGTCGGCAAGCTCCTTTCCATGATAGTGAAAGCGAGCGCTGACGTAAGCAATGGGCGTGCCCATCACCACAACCACGAGGGTGGTAATTGTAGAAGTAATGAGACTTAGGCGCAGGGCATCTATCACTACAGGATCATGCAGCGATCTGAGAGTGGTATCCAGCGGGCTCTTGATAAAAAGGGCCAGCACCGGGAGAGCTATGAAGCTTATGGCCATCGTCAGCAAAACGGCCAGAACGGCTTTGATGGCCAGATTTTTGCTGTAAAAAGAATAATGGTAATCGATGGTTTCCTGCTCTCTATTGGCCGCTTCTCTTGTATTTCTTTTCTGCCAGTGGCCAATGTCTCGATTGGAATCCATCGATATGCATTCCTTTTAAGCTGTGGCTCCTGCAGCGGGTGCTGTGGCATTGGCGGCGGTTGCGCCGTTTGCGGTCGGCTCAGGTTTGCTCTTCACGGGAGAAAAGCCGTACTTTTCCAGGATGGCGCTTCCCTCTTCCGACATGACCAGATTCATGAAATCCATGCTTTCCGTCGGATATTTGGACTCCAGGAGCATGCCCATGGGGTACTCAGCGATGATATTGTATTCATCCGGGATATCGATCTTGTCAACCTTGCTGGCCAGATCCTCAGTTACATCGGATACGTAGGCAAATCCCACATCTGCCTCGCCCAGTGCTACCTTGGTTACAACGTAGTTTACTGTGGTCTCCTGTGATATCACGTTGGATAGCACCTTTTCTTTGTAATCCTTGCCGTAAGAGGAATCATTTCCCAATTTGTCTATGATCTGGAGAGCATAGTCGCCCACCGGCACATCCTTTGTTCCCATGACGATCTTGGTGCCAGGTTTGGCCAGATCGGATAGGTTGCTGATCTTGGCTGGATTGTCCTTGGGTACGATGAGGGAGATCTTGTTCTTTGCGAAGATTGCTATGCTGCTGTTGTTCATCAGCCCGCCGCTCTTCAGGGCATTCATCTGCTTCTTATTGGCGGAAGCGAAGACATCCGCATAGGCCCCATTCTCTATCTGGGTGCGAAGTGCTTGCGAGCCGTCAAAGTTGAATGTTACATGGATGCCGGTTTCGTTTTCATAAATCCCGCCTATTTCGTTAAAAGCGCCGGTCAGAGAGGCAGCGGTAAATACGGTGATCTCTTTAGGATCAGATGACAGTGCAGCAGAGCAGGTCAGAATAAGAACTGCAACAGCTGCCGGCAGTGCATATTTATTTATCATTTTGAATTTCTCCTGAATTGATGCGTTTGAGGGTTCCATAAATGGCATCGATTGCATTTATCTAAATAGTGAGTTGATTTGCAAAACCTATTAAACTTTGCGCTGGGAAAAATAGTGCTTCGATGGATATATTTGGGCACTCACCAGTGATGCATACAGGACCGGGATGATATAATTAAAATGCACTCCCTTAATTGGCCGCCAGCGTCTTCGCGAGAGTTCCTTCAGCAGTTCCTGTCCATGCTTCGCCGCTGGTTGAGAATGCCCGGTACTCCCCGTAAGCCGAGCTGCCGCTCAGATTGAGACTGAGCCGGTAAAGGTTCACGGTGCCGGTGGATATCACATCCAGATAGAGCTTATCCGCAGAGATCTGGCCTGAAGCCAGAACCTTCAGGGTATCGCCGCCATCGTTCATGTTTCCTGAGCCTAGAACGGTGCTGTCGGTTTGATAGAGCCTGACCGCTGCGAATCGGTTCTTGTTGTCCTTGAGCCGAAAAGACCAGTTTCCTGCCAGGCTAGATGCTGGGCTAGGGCTAGAAGAACCCGGTTCCGGGCCTGATGCAGAGGCTGATGCAGGCGAGACGACCTGCTCAGGCGAAGATGCCGCTTTTCCCTGGCCCGTGTTTATGGCACTCGCAGTCTGAAAGGAAAGCGCCTCTCCAGTTTTTGCTGAACTGCGTGCCTCCTGTGGATTGGACCCGTTTGCGGTTAGCTTGCCCGGCATGGTGAAATTTGTGCCGGTCTCCTCGCTCCACAGCTTCCTTGAGACCTGAGGATTTTCCGGCATGCCGTTATCAAAGACATAAGTGCCTCTGCTGGCATCGATGAGCTGGTCAGCGTTCAGTCCCGCCCCGCCATCTATTATTGCCTGGGTGTCGATTGCAAAAAATATAGATGCCATTGAAATCGCAAGGGCTATGGCTGTTAGCAATTCGGGTCTACTGAATTTCATAACTGATGATCTTCTGTGCTCTCTGAGGTCTTAAGGATTATGTTAAGTCGGGCTGGTTGATCATCAGCTTCACATATTCGGTGAGAATCGGAATATCTTTGGCGGCAACCGGTTTCCAGTTTTCATCAACGATCGGCTCCCAGGCCTCACCCTTCTTTGCCCATTGGGCGATCTCTTCCACGTTGCATTGCCCTGAGCAGATCCCATCCGATTTATTCTCATAGAATCCAAAGAACTTCCGGCTGATGGAGCCGTACTCCGCCAAATACCAGTGCATATTTTTTTTATTAAAAAGGTGCATGTAGACGATCTCTGCTCCAATCTGGCAGTGATCATAAGTTAATGCTGGCAGTTTGGCAAGGTCGCTTGCCTTGAGGTCACTGAATTTTCGGCTCATTATGCTTTCCTCGCCCCAAAAACCTTCTTTAGTAGGCCGCTTGCCTTCTTTTCCCTGGGCCTGATGCTGCCGGATTTTGACCCTGCGGGTGATGCAGGCGGGCTGCCTGATCTCTTGTCTGTGCTCCGGAAAGAGCGCGATCCGGCGGCCTTCGCGTTCTCTTTGATCACTATCTGAGTGCTCACTCCGCCGTGTCTGGATTTCCTTGGTCTGACATTTACTGTGATGGGCCTCTCGATCTCATTGCTCACCAGCA
>JAQVZT010000082.1 GCA_028708055.1 Methanothrix sp. | reverse complement strand
CTGCACCCTGCCGCTCGGCCCCCATATCGCCACATCAAAGCCCTTTTCCTTAAAGTAGCGGGCAAACCAGGAGCCAGTCTGGCCCGTGCCCCCCAAGATCAGTATGCTAACCATTATGCCACCGTCCACTTGGCACAATGATGGCTCTATCATTCCTAAAGCTTTGCTATTTCGCTTCGAGTTCCCTAGAGATTTTCCCTCGTTGCCGGGTCTATCGAAAGCGTACGAACTGCTATCCCCAATTTTCTGCTATCGGCAGATACACCTAGTATGCCGGGAGAAATTGCATCTGGCAAATCAAATTTTATTTTCTGGATTTTTTCATTAAAGCAATCTCGCGGGATCTTGATGAGAAGGATCGGCATATCGCAAGTGAGCGATAAATCCCTTAGCTTATAGTCATTAATCCAGATGGATAGTCTCTGACTATTCGTTTGTCCTGCCAGAAATGGAGCAAATGACATATTTAGCATAAGATCCACTCCCGGTTTCGGCAAAGAGCATTCGAAGACCGCAGTCTGTCCGTCGGTCCACCTAAATCCGTTCTCGGGGCCGCTCCATCCGTATCCTAGGTATTGATCTTCACCACCGTTAATCCCAAAATGAATGATAAAACCAGGTGCATATAATGGAGGCGGAACATATTTCACTCCTTCGGGGAGATATTGGCGGTAGGTTGGCGTCCAGGAGCTGACGTTCCAGCTGAACCCGGAAATTTTATACTCTCTTAGGGAAGGAAGATAATCGTTGGCCCAATATTCGTGTTTCCAGATATAGTTAAAGTGAGTTCTTGATCGTGAATCATTTTCATGAATGGAAAAAATGGAATATCCGGAAAAATTATTCCTGATCTTTAGCTCTTCGGCAGCCGTCTTTGGGATATCTCCCAGGGATACTGGCGCATCGGATATCTTGAGCTGTCCTGTCGAATTGAATGGTTTGACCAGCATAAGTGGGATCCCTCCTGAGGTTACATTGGTTCCAGCTCCTGTTCCATGGTCACCAATTATGAAAATCAGCGAGTCATCATAACCGCCGTTCTTTTTTAAGGATTCCAGAAGTGCGTGGCAGATCTTCAAAGATGCTTTGGCCGAAGACTCATATGTCGGCGATTCATTATATGTTAAATTTTCATCTAGATGAAGTCCAGGATGTGGACTGCTAAGGTGAAATAGTTTAAAGACCCTTCTGGGTGTAGTGACCTTGATTGCGTTTTTGAATCTATAATAAACAGTCATGTCAGGGATTTCGTCCGTTTTCTCTATTTTATCCATATTGATAGATTTAAATGCAAAATACGGCTTCAGAGGCTGAGGAGCAAAACGGAAGAATGTGAGTTGATATAAAGAAGCGATTTCTTGATTATCTTCATGGGTTACGTGGTAATCCGTATCGACTGTGTCGTAGATCTCTTTGCGTCCATTGATCCATCCCATATTTGATTTGATATCGGTTCTCACTCCATATTTCTTGAGAACGCTTGGCAATGAATTATATACAGATGTATTATTTATATATTGGCTGATGGGAACTGAATTATCATATAACTTTCCAGACAAAATATACATTACCGAAAGATATGTGGTGGGGTATCCCCCTACATTATTCCTGTAATATGTGAATCCTTCAAACATATCACGATATTCGGGATCATCATTAATTATGCTCTGGAATATATCCGACTGAAATGTATCTAGGATAACAATTATTATATTAGCATTTGATGAAAATTCATACATCTTGCCTGCATCTGAAGAGTTTGGCTGTTCATTCCACTCAGTTTCATCCATGGAGGGGTATGCGATGGCCAGAAGACCCGCAACCTGCATAATTATAAGGAGCGAACAGAGTATCCCGATATAGCGATATAATCGGCTTGAGCATAGAAATGCAGCCGCGAGGACAGAAATCCAAACCATTGAGTCGATGATACCGTTTAAAGAGTACATTTTCCAAACAATCACGTGGCCGTCAAGTAATCCGTAGTTCCAGACCAGGATGTTTCCCTGAATCCAGAACAGAAGACCTAATGCAAATACCAGAGCAGATGCTTTTATATGGTAGTATTCCTTTAGTCGCCAGAGAATGAGCGAAAGGACGCATCCTGTTGCAAGCATTATTGCAATAATATAATACAAAATATCTGAAAATAAGAACGGCATTTCTTTAATATTGGTGTAATAGAGGTTGGCAGGCCCAAAAAAGAGCAAGGTCAGAGACAGCAAGAAAGACGCTGCGAGAGATGCCTTTAGCTTGTAGGATCGCATAGAACGAGACAACAAATCCCGATCTTTTATGGAGTAGATAGATGCGCTGTCCATTGCCATGATTGTTTTATCGCTATACTCAACTGATATAAATATTGGGTTGCATGAATAAGCCCGAAGCTGAATTTAGTCTGCTAAAATGTCTCTCAGATGGCGAATTGTCTGCTATTTAAGCATGGGCTTTCTTCGGAGTAGTGCTTTGCGACTTTCATCAGATAAAGTGTGCGCAAAGAATCCACTATTGGATCCTTACGGATTATTATAAAATATTGTCGGAAATCCAGCTCGAAGTTTTCCTGTGTGTACTTATCGAATATGTCATCGCGATTAGCCAGCAGCTTCTGGACCTGTGAGTCTTCTTTAGGGACAAATTCGATGATGAGGACGCTACAGATATTCGCAAAGAATCCTGCTATCCTATCGAATGGGAGGTTGTTTGAGATTGTAAGATGGTGGAGAAGCGCCAGAGCTAAAACCAAGTCAGTAGGTCCCCGGTCGAAAAGAGTGGAGCGCTCCTTGTTTTCCCAGCCTATTGCAGGGCTGGGGTTTGTGAGGTCGAGCAACAGTGGAAGAAGGCAAACCTCCTTATTTTTTACCACTTCCAGATAATTCTGCTCAACACATGCAGGATCAACATCAAATGCTACTGTAAATATACCTTGCTTGCTTGCGATGCGGGAAAACAGGCCCATATTAGCCCCGATATCCCAAACAAATCCTGGCTTTACTAAATCTAAATATTTTTTGACAATTTGTTCTTTATACTTGAGTCCGGAATGTGTATAATTGGTTTCATTATAGTAATCTGCCCATTCAGTCCCTTCGGGTTTCCATTTGATGTGGTGGATGGTGTTAGAAAGACTGTCGATCAGCCCAAGCAGTGAGTTTCGCTTCATATTATGGCGACCTATGGGCAAATGATTATCTGCATACTTTGACTGACTCTTTGCATGCTGATGAATATGCATCAGAATGCCTAAATTCGTAAAGGTCCGCTTTGGAAGGAGGGAGCTTGTGAGATCAAGAGGAATCCCATCCATAAAAATCCTCAGCAATTGACTCAATCGGATATCTCGATAAGCCATTAGCGCAAGAGGAGCGAGAAAGTGCTGACAGAATTGCCGGTAGGCTATCCATGGTTCTCCTGTTTTGTATTTTTCGAATGAAAGTGTATCAATCAGGACTGCATTTCCTTCCATGAATTGGATGTTATATGCGCTGGCGTCTTTGAGAGTGAGCCCATACCCAAGCGCAATCGACTCTATATTTAGAGTTGAAATAGCTGCCTGTTTTAGTTGACTGAAGGACCATTCGTATGGATAGGTGATGAACGGAATCTCCTCTGGCCTGATGATCTTATAGGCATCGAAGGGCCTTTCAGGAGCAATGTCTGCATCCTGATGCCCGATCAGCAACCTTTTTTTAACCAATTCGTCATATAGTCCAGTCGTCATCAATGCGTCATAATGTTCGTGATATCTGCTATTGACCTGGCGATAGAGAATGCCATATCGCCGAAATAAGAATCCACTGGGGTCCCGGAATGAGCTTGGTAAAATTTTTGGGCTATTTATTTTCATCGTTCTTGGTCCTACTGAAGAGAGCCTTTGTTTTTTGCCAGTACATTTTGACCAAAAATGCCGCGCCCAATACTATTCCAATCAGCATTTGCCAGATCAAGCTCCCTGCGCCTGGATCCAGATAAGCAGAAGCCGGTTGCGACATAAATAATACGCTAAGTCCGATGAGCAAATAACATCTCTTCATCTAGGGTCACTCTGATATTTTGCTGCAAAGATATATTGTGGTTAGATAAGAAGCCTCATCATGATAAATGTTTCGAATATATGAAAATTATATAAAACTAAAATCATGAAATTGGATTTGTAATTGAGAAATTCGCCTGATGCCCAACTTCTTAGTTTTCGGCTATTTTCAGCTTATTATTGTTCTTTCTGGAGTAAGCGATTTCATTTCTCCCACCATATTCTAATATTATGAAACAGTATCTACTAGCTACATACCCCATCCGTTGGTGTTAAGTCTCGCCATTACTGCGCTGTTCTCTAGATAGAACGCGCTTTAATTGGCTGGATCCGCCATAATCAGCTTGAAGCCATTGTTGCCCTCCGGCATCCTATAAGGTACTGAGAGATTGCCTGAGTTATGATCTCTGCGGATCAAAGCCGACAAGTGCGACATTCTGTAAGAAATGATCCGATTATTACATCGATTTACTGGTTAAGAGGATCGCACAGCAGATTCATGTTGATACGGTTCTAAGTATAGATCTGGTATAAGATCTGGTATAACAGATATTGCCGCAACCTCTGAAGGCGAGAAGTTTGGCAGAGAAACTGTCAAGCCAATCAAGGACTATTATGCGTCTATGCGAGCTGTTCTTCAACAGAACGTTGTGAAAGGTAAAGCTAGCTCCAGGCTAATATGCCGGAAGCTTCAGAAACGACTTTAACTTGTACGATTTCGAAGGGCGGACTTCGCTGACTGCGAGTCCGAGAGAATTCCGACTGGGAGGTCGAAACACCGGTAAGTTCCCATCCGTCCGGGTGATCTCGCTAACTCCGCAGAGTTTGCGGAGAATCAGAGAAGGCGTGAGCCGGAAAGCCCGGAACGAATCAAGGACCTTCGCGGAAGCGAGGATTTGAGCCCAGCGCCTTTACCTTTTGGATGCGCGCATATCCATGGCCTTTACATACTCATAATGCCGGTATCCCTGCTCATCAATTCCCACCAGGGCAAACTCGCCATTGGGCGCAAGCACGCTCTCCTTTTTCTTTCCTTCGTGAAGCAGCTCGTAGTCCTGCAGAGATATCTGCTTTCTCTCTTCCAGCCTTTGCATCAGGCCTCGCAATGGCACCGATTCAACCCCTGCCTGGGCAATTGCCGAGAAGAATAGCGCCGAGCAGCCGCTGCCATAGGCTCCAAAGCACAGCCTTTGCCCGGCATGGATTTTTTGCATCTCCAGAAGGCTTGCCAGTCCCAGGTAGATCGATCCGGTATAGATGTTTCCGATCTGCCTGGATAGGATCGCCGTATCCCTGACCTTGGCAGCAAACGCCTGCAGGAACTCTTGCGACCTGGAAAATCGCCGGGCGTAGTCCGCCTCAGCAGCCTGATATTTCTGGGGATCATCAAATTCCCTGGCGACCGGCTCCGGTCCCAGCTCCCGCTCTATCCCGGTGGATCTGCGGCTTTCTCTCCAGTCATGCCTGAAGATGGCAGCGGACGCATATTCAACCATTCTGGGATAGGGAATATGAAAAAGGAGATGGTCCGCGAAATCGGTGACTGATTCGCCTGTGCCAGGGGTGATAACTCCCTTTCTTTTCGCTTTGCCGGCAAACGAATCAAAAGCCCCCTGCATGGCATCCAGATAGCACTGATTGCTGTGCTTTCCATTTACAACTGCAGTCGTGCAGCCCATTGGCCGGAAAAAGTCGTTCTCATCCCTGGTGAAGGTGCCGTAGATCTGCTCAAGAGCCAGAAGCCTTGGGTTCTTTTTCATCAGCAGGGCAACGCTTCCCGCTCCCTGGGTGTACTCGCCGGCTGAGAAGAGTGGATACTTGGCCACGTCCGAAGCGATGATCACACCCACCTTGCCTTCCTCTTCTCCAGCCAGCCAGTAGCTCTGGCTCTCCAGGGCGAAGGTCGTGCCGATGCAGGCCGCCTTGAACTCCACGGTGCTGGCCTCCTGAAATGAGCCCCTGCCGTAGATCTGCTCCAGCATGCCGATGACGTAGGTTCCTAGGGCTTTGGCCTCGTCCGGGGCAGACTCCGTTCCCACGTAGACCTTTCCGATATCCTCCGGACAGAGGCGGTTTCGCCTCATCAGCTCCAGGAGAGACATGGCTGCCATGCTGGCTGCATCCTCATGAGCGTCAACGACAGCCATGCGGTCAATGCCGATCCCTTTCACCAGCTTTCCTGGATCAATGCCTCGATTAGAAGAGAACTCTCCTGCCAGAGGCAGAAATAGCCTGGGCACATAGACCGCTAAATCGTCGATTCCCACGGATTCGTTTGCTGGCACATTTCCCTTAGGCGTGGCTTCTGTACTACTGATCAAGACCGGCATCTCCTTATTGCTCGCTGATCCGTGGCAGGATAATATTTCAGGTTTTTGCTTACCTGCTTTCAGGCCTCGGAAAATTTATCAATGATTAGCGCCTAACTATAATTCAGAATTTTAGGAGTGATGGCGATATGACTGACGGAGACGTATATAAAATAATAGAGCTGGTCGGGACTTCCAAGACAAGCTGGGAAGAGGCAGTCAAGACAGTTGTTGACCGGGCCACCAAGAGCCTGAGGGACCTGCGAATTGCCGAGGTAAAAGAGCTGGATGTCCGGCTGGAGAACGGAAAGATCGCGGAATATAGAGCTAAGGTCAGGCTGTCCTTTAAATACGAGGGCGAAGATTAAATTTATACAACAATTTTTATTATAACGTCCTGCCGGACGGCCTTCCTTTCAGGTCATCTTCAGATCATGCTTCTTTGGGCAAAACCCGAATCTGAAAGAGCCTTGGCCAGAGCTTTCCCGTTACGAAAAGCCTATCCTCTTTTGCGTCATACGCAATGCCGTTTAGAACGTCCATTCTCCTTCCCTGAAGGTCTTCCTGCTGCAGGATCCCAAATAAATCTATTTTGCCTAAAACCGCTCCGCTCTCCGGAGAGATTATGGCGATCCAGTTCGTTGGCCAGATATTGGCGTAGATCTTCCCATTGACGAACTCCAGCTCATTTAGGCCTTGCAGCGATCTGCCATCGGCTGTGACCTCTATCCTCCCAACTTCAGAAAAGCTCTCCGGATCGAGGATGTGCAAGATATCTGTGCCGTCGCTCATAATCAGGCGGCTGCCATTAGAGGTTATTCCCCAGCCCTCCGTCTGGTATCTGAAGCTGCCGATCTCTGTCATATTCTCTTTGTCATAGACCAGGCCAAGACCGGACTGCCAGGTAAGCTGAACTAGGCGATCTTTATAGAGAGCTATGCCTTCTCCGAATAAGCTGCTGTTAAGATGCCTTTCATCCAGAATTTTGCCCGTTTGCAGCTCTACCCGGCGGAGGGTGGACTGGCCGTAAAGTCCAGTTCCCTCATAGAGCATTCCGTCATCATAAACCAGCCCCTGAGTGAATGCATCGCTGCTATGCGGATAGGTGTTAACTACCTGATAGCTGAATACCGGCACCGTGGTTTTTCCCGATTGGGATAAATCGGGGCTGGCACAGGCTGCAAGAGCCATGACTACCAGGATCACAATAGCAGGAATTGACCGAAGAGCTAATCGGGATAACAATTTTTTCTGCATCGCATTCGTCCTGGGAATAAATTGGATGTATCCTATTGTCCCTGGCTTTATGAATTTTTCCTCAATCGGTCCGATGCGGATGGCGAATAACAAAGGAAACCCGAAAAAGCAAAGGGTTATATTCAGAAGTATTTCATAACATCACAGGAGATTTTATGCAAACGGCGTCCGCAAGAATATCTCTGGTCATAGCCGACATCACAAAGCTGGATGCCGATGCCATCGTCAATGCCGCCAATACCTCTCTTCTGGGGGGAGGGGGTGTGGATGGCGCCATTCACAAAGCAGCGGGCCCACAGCTTCTTGAGGAATGCCGGCGAATTGGAGGATGTCCGACCGGTGAGGCCCGTATCACCAGGGGATATAATCTCCCGGCGAGATGGATTATACATACCGTTGGACCTATCTGGCGAGGAGGGGTGGATGGGGAGGATGAGCTGCTGGCCAGCTGCTACAGGAACTCATTCACCCTTAGCGAGCGGCATGGCATAAAGAGCATAGCTTTCCCGGCAATCAGTGCCGGAGTTTATGGTTTTCCCATGGAGCGAGCCTGCCGCATTGCACTTAGGGAGATGAAGGCATTCCTGGAAAAAAGGAGCGAGATGGAGACAGAGATAATCGCCGTCTGCTTTAGCGGTAGCGCCTATCGATGCTATCAGGATGCCATGCAGGAGCTTTGGTAGATCAGCTGACACAGTATATTCCTATCGCCACTGCAATAAAGGAGATGCCTTTCTGTTTCAGGGAGCACCAATCCGTTTTTTCATCAATTGCACGGGCCATCTTCGGGGCGAGAACACTCAGACCCAGGATAAGAAGCACTGTCATGATGGGCTGAAGCGCTCCTATGCTTGATACCAGCGAAACCGATCCGATGGCGTAGGCAAAGATGGAAAAGATGATTCCCAGGAATTGAAAAGTCTCCTCTGAGATCAATGCCCCCACGGCACGGCCGTTGCTGCAAAAAAAGCTTTTGACCTCGCTGCGGATGGAAGGAATGCTCATGAGAGGCAATATCGCTATGAGACTGCCAAGAGATGACCAGACGTAGAGATTCCATTCGTCGAGGGAGATGAGCAGATACTTCAGGGAAAGATAATAAACGGCAGTCAAGACCCAGTATGATAGGAAGGGCTTGACGGCTGGAGAGAGTTCGTTTATGAACCGATCAAATGGCTTGCTTATTGAGCTGTTGTTATTAAAGCCATTACTGTACAAATGAATTTTACCAGAAGAATTTTTTTTATAGGATATGAGCAGAGTTCCAACAAGAAGCAATAGGCCGCCCACACAGTGTCTTATCTCCAGAACCTCACCTAAAAGAAGTGCAGAGCCTATGAAAACAAATAGGGGATACGCATATTCCAGCGCTGATACTTTGGAAATTTCTTCAACCGATAGGGCCTTCATATAAAAGAAGCAAGGAAATATCTGAAGACTGCCGAAGAGAAGGGCCAGAAGAGACTGCGGATAGATAAAGTCTGCTCCTGATATCAAAAATACCGGGATAGTAAATATCTGCGAAGCCAGGATCTGGCATACGATATATACATTGGAATCGGAGGCATAGCTGCTGAGCAGATACTTATCCAGCAATCCTGCAACTGAGTAAAAGATCATTCCCAATAATGCTAATGCAAACCATTCCAGTTCTGATCCCTCCCTCAAATATTAAGTTTTTATGTATGTTATGAGATAAGTATGCCGTTTATGCCAAACAACTGTCCTAATCAATTTAATGTCAATGTCCTACTAGTTATACTTATTCAATTTTCAATTTATGAAACAACATCGATTAATAAATTTTTTATAAATGCTGAACCTAAATAACCTAATTTGCCATGATAACTGAGAATTATGAAAAAGGAAAAATGAATGAATTTGCAAAAAGATCTGAGACTTGCCATTTGTATTATACATTTTCACAGATAGTTCAAATATCCCAACGATGGAAATAATAGAACCTGATTTAACATATTAATCTTTATAGATATTCGTCCAATTA
>JAQVZT010000081.1 GCA_028708055.1 Methanothrix sp. | reverse complement strand
TAAAAAACACCAAAAAGTATATATATATTTGAAACTTAGTTAAGTACAACCTAAAAGGATTAATGGGGTGAGATTATTAGAAGAGTAGCAATGTTCTTTGTGCTGGCTATGGCATTGGCTGCATTTGTGGCTCCTGCCCTGGCCCAGAGCGCGATGATTGGAAGCGGCGGCGTGGACATCCTCGGCCAGGGCATATTTGAGACCGGAGCAGGTGCCTTCAAATTCCCTGCCGCGGCAAATGCCAACTACGACTCTATTGATGTTGGAAATGACAAAGCCATGGCTATCGGCGCCGGAGTTGGCCCAGGCATAGGACTTCTGGGAGCCAATTTCGGAACCGTATCTGCAACCAACCATCTGAAGATCAAGAAGAATCAGGATACCGGCGACGCTCAGACATGCTCCGCCTGCAGTCCCAAGTACAATATCGAACAGGTTAAGGTAGGCAGCAGAGCGGCTACGGCCATTGGCGCCGGTGCCGGCTGGTCCATCTTTGGAGCTGCCATCAATGCCGGTGGCGTTTCTGCAACCAACGATGTAGAGATCGTGACCAATCAGCAGTAACTTCAGGGCTATCAGCCCGGGGATGGAATATGAAAAAAATGCAAGGACCCACCGGCCATCTGCTGGTGGGAGCCGTTTTTATTTGTCTTCTTATTTCGCAAAGCATTGCCGCGGCTGAGCTGCCTTCCAATTTGCCGGACCTGCAAAAAGGGCTGAAAGAGGCGCAATCGGGTCCATTCAATCAGGATCATCGCGAATGGGGGACAATGGCGTCTCATCCATTCAGCCCCATGCCCTATCCCGGCCCATCGAAGGAAAAGATCGCACTGGATGAATCGAACTCAAGTGAGCAGGTATCTGAACTATATGCAATGAATACCGTGAAAGAGAGAGATATCACCTATGATGGGATGCAGTACAGGGACTCCAATGCAAACACGCCTGCTAACTCCCTGGACATAGCGGTCACCGGTCAGCTGGAGACGAAGAATTCATTTGCAATGGAGAATTGGGATGACAGCTACATCGAAAAAATCGTAGATAGCGCTTTGAGCACCAGCACAGAAAGCGAGGGAAAGAGCGGACGACCGGCGAGAATCAGCGCCCAATCGCAGCCGCTTGGCAATAACCTGAACATCGATGTGAGCGGCATATCGGTTCAAGCCATAAACACCGTACAGGGAGGAAGCGCTGTGGCCACCTCCAATATCATCATAAAGCCCGTGCAGATTATCGTCTGTCCCTCTGAGATCGCAGAGAAGCTAAAATAAGAGCCATCAAAAACTTTAAGGGCATCTTTTTCATTCCTTTTTCTGTTATGACCGTCCAGAGACCGAGAGGCACAAGGGATTTCCTCCCCGAGGAGACAGAGAAAAGAGGACGAGCCAGGTTGGCCATGCAGGATGTTTTAGATCGCTGGGGATACCGGGAGATCGCTACCCCAACTTTTGAGCATCTGGAGCTCTTTACCATCAAGTCGGGAGCATCAGTGATCGAAGAGATCTACAGCTTTACAGACAAAGGGGGACGCGCCCTTGCCCTGCGCCCGGAGCTGACTGCTCCAGTGATGCGCATGTATGTCTCGGAGATGCAGAACCTGCCCAAGCCGCAGAGGCTCTGGTATTTCGGCAACTGTTTTCGCTATGAGCGGCCTCAAAGAGGGCGCTTTAGAGAGTTCTGGCAGATGGGAACCGAGATCATAGGCGGAGCCAAACCCGATTCTGAGGCGGAGGCTATCGCTCTTGCCGATGAGATGCTGAAGGGCGTGGGCGTGACCGGGGATATTCATGTGGGCTATCTGGGGCTGATCCGGTCCATTCTGGGCAAAATAGATGTGCAGCACCGGCCGGAGGTCATGAGGATGATCGACAAGAAGGAACGTTCTGCTCTCGCCACCCTTTTGGAAGAGATCGGCCAAGGCCATCTGGGCCTGCTAGAGCTGATAGACCTCAAGGGAAAAGCGGCTCTGGAAAAGGCTATTGAGATCGCCGGGGAGCTTGGCAGGGCGCCGGAGGAGCCGACCGACGCCCAGCCGGTGGTCGGCTCCTCCGGCGCAGCGGCCCCTGGGGCGACAGGTCGCGGATCGGCCCGGCAGGGAAGATCTGTGGGCTCAGAGCTGCACCTTGAGCAATTCCAGGAGACTGTTGATCTTCTGGAGGCCTTTGGAGTCAAATTCACCATCGACTTTGAGATTGTAAGGGGCCTGGAGTATTATTCCGGCACGGTCTTTGAGATCTATGCCCAGGGCCTGGGAGCCCAGAGGCAGATCTGCGGCGGCGGAACCTATGAGCTGGCCAGCCTCTTCGGAGGCAAGGAGACCTCTTCCACCGGCTTCGGCCTGGGATTTGACCGCATCATGGAGATTGTGCAGATGGATGGGTCGCGCACGCCACCGGTATTCATGGCATTCACACCGGACGTCAAGATGCAGGCCGCGAAGATTGCGGGGTCGCTGCGCAAGAGCATTCCGCTGGTGATGGATGTCATGGGCCGCAGCCTGGGGGCGCAGATCAAAGCGGCAGCCAGCGCGGGAGCAGAGTTTGTGGTGATTGTGGGAAAAGACGAGCTGGATGCTGGCAAGCTCACACTGCGTGACATGGCCGGAGGAGAGCAGGAGAGCCTCGATCTGCCGGCGATAGAGGAAAAGCTAAAGAAGCGTTTGCAGGGATGATGATCAAGCCTTGATCAAGGCAATGATCACGGATTGATCAAGAATCGATCATTTACTGATGGGCCTGAGCACTATGTTACGGCGGCGGATACTATTATCAAAACCAGGAAGGTCAAAACGACTGCCGATACAATGATCAGGTCCGCATATTTGCTTTTAAATAATGAATCAATCAGTGTTGCGGATTCTTTCTGCTCCCCTCTGTCAAACAACGCCCCCACCTTCATAATCTTTAATGAAGCTTAGTTGGCGCCCAAACTTTATATATTTTTTGTTTTTGAATCTATAAATCCTGAGCAAAGCTTCGGAAAAAGATGTTTGACCAGGACTATGCTAGTGCTGCGCAGAATTATTCAGAGCAACTCTGAGCTGGTTTGTGAAACCAAAGCTAGTCGGAGCGACTCAAAGCCGGCCGGAGAGATTCAGAGCAGCCCCATATTCTCAAGCTGCATCCTGACGATATGCACTCCCTCCTCGCACTCCGCCGGGGATTTGCCGCCTGTCACAACCAGCTTTCCGGAGCTGAAGATGAGCACAACCACCTTGGGCGCTTTGATCCTGTAGACCAGCCCGGGGAACTGCTCAGGCTCGTACTCGATATTCTCCAGGCCCAGGCCGAGAGCGATGGCGTTTAAGTTCAAGTCTGTCTTGAGGTCCGCGGAGGCCACGATGTTCTGAACGTGTATCTCTGGTTCCAGGTCGATGTTCTCAAAGCCGATGGACTTGAGCGTCTTGGCCATATTGGTTATGACCGTGCGAACGTCCTCTACATTCTTGGCTCCGGTGCACACCACCTTTCCAGAGGTGAATATGAGAAATGCAGCTCTCGGTGCTTTTACCCTGTAGACGAGTCCGGGAAACTTCTCCTTGTTATACTCGGCGCCTTCGAGCTCGGCCTCAATCTTATGAAGATCGAAGGCCTCAGCCAGCTTGGTGGATGCCACCACGTTCTCAATATTAATTGTGGACTCCATACTCAAGTATCTCCAGATTATCCCTTACAAACTGGGGGTATATAAACATGAGTATTTAAGATTTATAAACTGCTTATATACGGCGCAGCAAAATCTTCCCATACAAAAAAGACAAAGAAAATGAGTATGTGGCCCGGCAGTCCGGGCATATCAACTGCCGCATCGACCGCCAAATCAACTGCCGGTCTTCCACTTGATCTTGTCGCCCTTTCGCTTCAGAACGCCGCCCTTCTCCAGAGTCCTGGCCAGATCTTCAGCCACATCTTCGCCATATACGTTCAGGACGCTGCCCTCATCCTCCAGAGACATGTTGCATTCCTCGACAAACTCTGCAATATCCATCTTGCGGGAAGAAGGCGACAATGCCAGCTTCTCGATCAGCAATCCCAGGGACTTGAGACGCTGGGCTTCTGAAGGATACTCATCCCAAAACTCATCATCCAGATCGCTGGCAAGGGGAGTGGTAAACTCATCGACAAAGATGACAACGGTCTTATCCAGATAAAAATCGATGTTGCATTTTGCCTGCTCCGGACGGGTCTCAAAGTCATCCGGATCAATTGTTATCTCAATTACCGGATCGTCCAGCTTATTGTCAACCGGCTCGCCAATCGTTATCCCGTTCAGATCAAAGACCATCCGGGCAAAAGAGCGGGCTTTCGATATGCTGAGGGCATTGTCCAGCCACTGATCCTTGATGAATTTAAGGGCCTCTTCTCTCTCCGGGGTTGGACCGTCCAGATCATGGGCTTCATGATCCTTAGATTCCAGATCTACGGCTTCCTGATTCTGGGATTTCTGATCCTGAGACTCCTGGTTTGACGGTTCTTGATTCACTGCCACCTGGCCCTGAGATGCCTCATCCTGCAATCCGTGCGATTTGGAGAGCGCTATGATTTTGTCTCTCGTTTTTACCATTTCCGGGTCCAGCTCTTTTAAGAAAATCTCATCGAAATTCTCGGGCGTCGCCCTGGAAAGAACGCTCTTCAGTACGGAAATGTAGCGTTCGTACTGTTCGCTGCTCTCTTTCATCAGCTCCTTTATGGCGCTCAGCTTGTCCTTGATGGTAAAAGTAGTATCAGAATCCATTACCAGGCAGGATCTGGTCTCCACCTTGAGGTCGGCTTCATCAAGATAGTATTTGATATCTTTGGCCGTCTCTTCGTCATACTCTCCCAGATATAACATAGTATCAATGTAAATGGTTGGGCAGGATTAAAAGCTTTAGGCAATGGTTACAGGTGCTAACTGCACTTGCACCTACTGGCACCCAAATGCCTCAGAATTGGACTGCTGACAGAGAAGATCTAGATCACTACGGTCCTGCTTTGCATTTCCAAGGGATGGACGCCCATGAATTCTATCCGATCCTCAGCTCTGCCGTCCAGGGGTCCCAGGTCCACGATCATTATGCGGTCTTCATCGTGTTTAATGAGTCCAGCCAGGGCCGCGACAAGCTCTGCCTTTCCTTTCGCGGAAAGAAGGCAGCGAAAGACTGAGTAGTGTACCGGATCTCCAAAGCCCTTCATTGTTTTATGGACCTGATGCAGGCGCTTTGGGTCCATTATATCGTAGCTGACCACGTAGCATTTCTGTTGGCCCATGCTATCTACCTGGTCAGGAAAGGAGGATACTGCTCGATCTCGCCAGAGATGGCGCGCGCCAGGAGGCGGCTCTGCACCTCCAGCACTCTTCGGTAGCTGGCTTTATAGCCGAATATAGGATGGACGATCTCGGTCTCCATGCGGCGTTCGTAGCCTGCCACCACAGCCTTCTTTCCGCCTGATGAGAGAGAGACGCCAGCACGGGTCTTGATGAAGTCGCCTTTGTCAATCTCCCCATTGTTAAAGAGGTTTATCGCCACGGAATCAGCAATCAGGGGTCGAAACTCCTCCATCATATCCAGAGCCAGGGCTGGCCTGCCGTATCTGGGCCGGTGATAGAATCCGAGATAGGGGTCAAATCCAACTGCAAGGAGGGTGACAAAGAGATCTTTGACCAAAATGCCATAGAGGTAAGAGAGAACGGCATTCACCGGATCCTTCGGAGGCCTGCGGTTTCGATCTGCAAATGAAAAGTCCGTTCCGCCTGACTTCAGCATGCCGCCAAACTGGGAAAAATAGCATTCCGCTGCGGCTCCCTCGATGCCCAGGAGGCTTTCGCTGGCTAAAGACTCTTGCGCCTGGTCGGCCAGCTTTGCCAGTAGAGCAAGAGAATCCACACCGACACCGGGATTGTTGCGGCGCAACAGAGTCCGGCAGTTCTTGATCTTTCCAGCTACGACCTTTCTGGCCAGAAGCAGCGATCTCTTCGGGTCCGATGCACACTGAAACTGACGCACCCTCAGCTCAACATTCTTGTGGGTCGTTCCCTGGCAGATACCCTGAAACCAGCCGCCATGAGTGAAGTGGAGGACAGGCACACCTCTTTGCATCAGCTCCACCATTGCCGGGGTGGTTATCTCCACTCCGCCATAGAGGGAGAGCATGGAGATCTCTCTCAGCTTGGGCTCGCTGACCTTGCCGTCCTGTGACCATATCTCCAGGCGCTCTTCCCTCTTGCGGACTGTGTTTGCCCGACCTACCACGTAAACCGGTTTGGCGTCATCGTCAGATGGAAGAAGCCTCCTGACCCGATTTAAACCCCGAGCGGAGGGACCATTTTTCCCGGTCACGGTCTCAGTCACGGTTTCGGTCACAGTCTCAACAACGGGCTCGGTCTCGATCCCGACACAATCCCTGTCTCCGTTCCTGCCCACGTCTCCGTCCTCGTCCTGCTCATTTGCGCCCACCAGTCTCTTATCATCTGCCTGCATCTCTCTGAGCAGCGTGACCTCATCGGGCAGGCATATGCCGGCCAGAGAGCAGCGGTTGCACTTGGGGCTGTGCTGCAAAGGAGGCGGAATCTCCGAGGATCCCGCAGCCGCCCGCAGCGCAGAGATGATATCCTGGGTTCTTCTCACCAGGGCATCATCAAAGAGGATGGTCACCCTCTTCTTTGATTTGACAAAATAGACGACGCCCTGATCGCAGGCAAAGCCGTTTTCCCTCAGCACCAGCCCCTGGGCGCAGAGCTGCACCCTCTCCGGCTCGTAGGCGCCCTCCGGAATATCGGGAGCTACCCCACGTTTGTAGTCCACCGGCGTAGCATGGCCTCCGTCGCCCTCCAGAAGATCTATTCGGCAGGTGATGCCCGCGCCGGTCAGGTAGACCGATCGAGCATGAAAGGTCTCATAGTCCTGAGAAGGCCCACCAGAGCCGACATCCACCCGACGGTGCTGGAATCTGCCGTCAACCGTATCAGCGCTGTCCTGGAATTCTCCCTGCACCCATTCGATATAGCATAGACGCGGGCAGTAGGCGAACTCGTTGAGCATTCGGGCAGGAATCAGCTCTGGAAGATCTCGATTGTGCTCTTGGGCTTCGGGATTCAAGGACTCACCGTAATAATAATAGTAGTTGTGATTTATAAAGCTATTTATTTCTGATCAATTAACACAAATTCTTAAACGAATATGTTTGACCGTACTTAACTCAGCAGAAAATTAATAGCCGGCCGGATTACAGATCTTGCTACAGTCTAGATGCTCTATGTATCTGCAATTGCTTCATGATGTTCCCGGACTTTTCTATGGCATTGATTTGTTTCGTCTCTGATTTCGCTTCATTGGGAAAACGGCTTTCAACCGTGGAAATAGGCGTCAATGATTAGAATGATAATGATCATATAGCATATGGACGTAAGATGTGAGAGGGGATGATGGTTGAAGACGAAATGGAAAAAGCCACAGATGATTGTTGTAGTAAGGGGTTCGACCGAGGAAAACGTGCTTACAGGATGCAAGTGGCCAGGGATTGCAGGGTCCACTGATACGAATTATTCTACATGTGCCGAGACGGTATCATGCGACAAATGCAATAGCCACCTCAGCAGTTAGTCTCATCCACATCATTTTTTCGGAGCTTGCTTCAATGGGGGCACGACTTTTCAGCCCCGAAAATTGGGCGAAAACGGATTTATCGAGCCTAGAGCATTCCCAATCTTTCTTTTATGGCTCAGATGTCGGCACGCACTTGCTGCATACTCATGCCGTAGCCGGGTTGGTTGTCTTCCCTCTGGCCCTTGATCTCTTCAAATGTTGCATCAGCAGTTTTCCGCACGGCTTTGACGTCGCCCTTCATCTCTTTGATATCGCCTTTCATCTCTTTGAGATCCCCACTCATCTGAGGGATCATATCGGTATTCTTCCTCACGACCTTGAGATCGTCCCTCATATCGAGGGGCGACGGAATAGCCTTATCCAGTTGAGCGAATGAGCAAAACATGGCTACTTCACTGGTTCGCCCAACTTCGCCGTCGAATGGCTCTGAGGTTATCTTAGAAACTTCGGCCATCTCCGGCTTGCTCTTTTCAATTGCCTTAAGAAATGCTTTGACTCGGGCTTCATCTCCTTTTACCAGAGCTATAACCTCTTGCTGGCCGTCTTCATCCCATTTGTAGGTTGAGAGGCCAGGTAAAGCCATGTTCATGGCATGCTTGAGCAGAAATACACGATAACCTACATCATGGACTTTTGGGCCTGCAATCTTGATCTTAAGCTTCATAGTCAACCCTTGATATAAACTGGCAAGCTATTTGGTTGTTTCCTTATGCGTGGGCAATTCTACCGCTGAGGCGCACGCTTCGCCTCAATGGGGCTATTACTTTTCGGCCGTGGAAATAGAGCCCGTTGAGGAGGAGCTGCCGTGGTGGCCAACCTTGCTTCAATGGGGCCACGACTTTCTTGCCGTGGAAATAGCAGAGCGAGGCTTAAATGATCGACAAATATGTCCTGCTTCAATGGGGCCACGACTTTCTTGCCGTGGAAATGATAAATTGGAAGATGAAAATAACGAAGTAATATCCGCTTCAATGGGGCCACGACTTTCTTGCCGTGGAAATGCTATCCATAGGGCGGATATGGTAAGGAAGTTAAAGCTTCAATGGGGCCACGACTTTCTTGCCGTGGAAATGCAATGACTTCCGCGAACTGCGCAGCAGGAACTTTTCGGGCTTCAATGGGGCCACGACTTTCTTGCCGTGGAAATAGGAAACTATGAACCAAATAACTGTAGATGGGTAACAAGCTTCAATGGGGCCACGACTTTCTTGCCGTGGAAATGATACCACCAGCTACAGCCTGACGCCCTCGATGGCAGCTTCAATGGGGCCACGACTTTCTTGCCGTGGAAATATGGATGAAATTGCCAGATTCCAGAAGGCGGCAGAGCTTCAATGGGGCCACGACTTTCTTGCCGTGGAAATCCAGGCCATGACGTTCGCGGAAATCGGCAAGATCTTAGCTTCAATGGGGCCACGACTTTCTTGCCGTGGAAATGCAGTAGAAGCCATTGTAATAAATGAGGCAGATGATTTGCTTCAATGGGGCCACGACTTTCTTGCCGTGGAAATCATCAGTGCACAAATATTATCATTTGATCACATATTGGCTTCAATGGGGCCACGACTTTCTTGCCGTGGAAATGGAGTCCTCAGGGCATCATGAGGGAGAGGGGATTCACCGCTTCAATGGGGCCACGACTTTCTTGCCGTGGAAATCAATTTTGGCATTCTCATAGCACCAACACTTTTTAATCCGCTTCAATGGGGCCACGACTTTCTTGCCGTGGAAATAACTCGTGTCTCGTGTTTATGGCGAAGAACCCGACTAGCTTCAATGGGGCCACGACTTTCTTGCCGTGGAAATGTTGGGAAATCCGTTTTTTTGGAATGTCTCACATTGCCGCTTCAATGGGGCCACGACTTTCTTGCCGTGGAAATTTTCAGAAGGGCCATAGCCTCCCAGCAACATGCATCTGCTTCAATGGGGCCACGACTTTCTTGCCGTGGAAATAGCCACGAATACGCACGCGACATGGGCGCAAAAACGCTTCAATGGGGCCACGACTTTCTTGCCGTGGAAATATGGCCTTTCAGGCCAATAAGTCATGACTTTGAGGTGTAGAAATGGCATCAAACGCGATATCTGGATCGAGCGGAGTCTTTGCGCTCGGATCAAATGCCGTTGCTGAATGGACTAAGGTCGACTTCGA
>JAQVZT010000080.1 GCA_028708055.1 Methanothrix sp. | reverse complement strand
CCATGCCGATCATGGCCACACCGCCGTTGGTCATGACCGTTCTCACATCAGCAAAATCCAGATTGATCAGTCCGGGACGGGTGATAAGTTCCGTGATTCCCTTGACCGAGCGCATCAATACTTCATCAGCCACCTTAAAAGCCGCTTGCAGGGGAAGATTGGGGACAACATCCAAAAGACGGTCGTTAGGCACCACGATGACCGTATCTGAAACTTCTCGCAGCCTCTTTAGTCCTGCTTCGGCATTCTGCATTCTGATTGTGCCTTCCGCACTGAAGGGGATAGTGACGATGGCAATGGTAAGAGCTCCTGCCTCTCGCGCAGCTTCTGCGACCACGGGTGAAGCGCCTGTGCCTGTGCCTCCACCCAATCCGCAGGTAACGAAGACCATATCCGCTCCTTCCACAGCGGCCTTGATCTCATCGATATCCTCCTGGGCAGCCTCTTCTCCGATGGCCGGCAAGCTTCCCGCCCCCAGGCCGCGAGTGGTGCGTCTGCCTATGAGGAAACGCCGATCGGCATTGATGTGCAAGAGATGCTGGGCATCGGTATTTAGGGCAAAAAGCTCTGCGCCCTGGATGCCACACTCTGCCAGGCGATCGATGGTATTTGAGCCGCCTCCGCCGCACCCTATAACGCGGATAACCGTGGTCAGCTCTTCCAGAACCCCAACCAGCTCTTCATCGCTCTGGATTAAGCTGGACGGCTTGATCCTGCTCTCGGCCTCAGATCTGCCCAGGGCTTCGTCGATGATGTACTTAATCTCCATCCCCTCTTCTTTTTTCTACTTTATTTGCCAGTCAATTGGTATATAGTTTTTTGCATATAGAAAAGAAGATATCGCCATTGTCAATTGGATCGCAGGGATTTGAGCTTTTCAATCTGTCTCATCACCCGCTCGGATTCCTTGGATTTCTCGCTCTCCAGGTAATTTACGATCTCCGGAAGGCTCTTATTCAATTTGTAAATACGATATGGCCGTCCTTTTCCTGGATTCTTCTCATCCCGTTCTACAATCCATTCCAATTTCCGGATCTCTCGCATGGCAATGCTTACTTCCGGCTGACGAAGATCCGATCCGATTTCTATCTCTCGGGACGTCGCTTCTGTCACTCCCGCCAGATAGGTCAGGACTCTGGCCACGTTTCTCTTGAGTCCTACCTTCATAAGAATAGAGGCAAATTCATCGCGTTCGACTTTAAGGTCTGAGGCGGCTATTGTATTCAATACGGTCACCTTGGGCTTAACGAATGATAACATATATATAAGTTTCGTCGAAATTAATTCCATTGCGGTCGGAAATCGCTCAGTCTTATTAATTATTTTTTGATACACATGATCATTCAGATAGAACGGTTCACAATTGCGGCAAAGCCCTTCCCCGGTTCCTTGTCGAGCAGTTTATTTGTAAATGATCCCACTTCCGGCCCGGAAGAGGTCTTCCTGCTCTATCAGAGATATGGCATGAATACGAACGGGGAACGAACGAGGATAAGAACATGAACATGAGAAATCATATTAAGGATATCAACGGGATTGGAGATACAATGATGATCATAGGAGAGTGCCGAGGACAAAATTCCGTCGGAATGTCCGACTCTCTCTGGAGGACTAAATGCACGTAATGGAGCTATTGGGCAAATCCCGCGTCAGGGTTGAAGACGAAAAGGTCCAGGATGCCGGCGAGCCCCAGATTGAGTGGTGCCCGCTCTTTGATAAGATCCGGGGAATAAAGAAGGTCTCTGCTGAATCAGCCGCCGAAAATATGGAGTTTCGGATAAAGACTCATGGCATGTTCTCGGCGCGACGGAAGCTCCAGATGGGCACCTTTGTGGGTTTTGGGGCCTCTGAGTCCATGATGACCGGCATTGAGGCCGGAATCATCGACGCTGCGGTCACTGTTTGCGACGGAGCTGGAACTGTGATCTCAGACAATGCCGATCTCGTTCAGGGCATGGGCGGCTATCTTTCGGGGCTGGTAGAGACTGAGCCGATACCCGAGGTCATCGAAGGCATCCGGGAAGCTGGCGGGCATGTGCTCTCCGCTCAGGATGGCAAGATCGACCAGATCGAAGGCACACTTTATGCAATTGCCGCCGGATTTAAAAAATTCGCAGTGACTGTATCCGATTGCGCCTCCGCGGAAAAGCTGCGCGCCCTGGAAAAGACCGCGGGGGTAAGAATAATGATAATCGGCGTCCATCTCACAGGAATAGGTCCTGAGGAGACATCGAGGCTTCTGGCGGTTGCCGATATTGTGACCGGTTGCGCTTCAAAGCACATTCGAGAGCAGGTAAAGCCTCTGGTTCAGGTGGGAACGGCTGTGCCTCTCTTCGGCCTGACAGCCTGGGGCAAGGAACTGCTTGTGGAAAGGGCCAAGAAAGTAGAGCAGCCGATTCTGATCAACACCATGCCGCTGCCGGTATTGCCTGAGAAAAAGCAGCCCCGGCCATTGGTTTAGCCGCTGATGGCTCAACTGCAAAATACTTCTCGCTTTTTAATCTAAAACAGGAGGTAGTGGCCCGGAAAGAATCAAGCGACCTCTGCCGGCTAACGTGGTGCGTCTTCAGTAGGTAATGGTGCAGAGCCCTGGTGCCGGACCATTGGGAGTAAGCTTGCAGGTTCGATCCTGCAGACCGACCTCTACATAATCGCCTTTGGGTTGAGCATCGAATTCGTGAGTTACCAGATAGAATGCCAGGTCCTCTGCATTCATGCGGGGATCATCAAATGAGGATATTGTGGACTTCAATTCCGAGATGGTGTTCTTGGTTGCACTGACTGTGGGCAGCGCCAGCATGATCGCAATCGATATGAGACATATTGCACTTATCTTCTTCCAGGCCATAGATATCCCTCAGCGGTTCAAGGATCATATAGACGATTGAGTACAACTCATGTGTCAAATTCCAACAGATCCGAGGAAATATCATCCTAAAGCTTTACCACATCTATTCCCGCCTGCTGCAAGAATTCCAGCGCCGTACCGTCCGGATAGCTCTGCTGGTAGACCACCTTTGCAATGCGGGCATTGATCATCATCTTGGCGCAAAGGATGCAGGGCTGGTGGGTGCAGTAGAGGGTCGCTCCCTCGATGCTGATGCCGTGTAGCGCCGCCTGGATGATGGCGTTCTGCTCGGCGTGCACCGCCCGGCAAAGCTCGTGGCGGGTGCCCGAGGCCACGTTCTCGCGAGCGCAACCCACAAGGTCGCAGTGGTCGAGGCCGGAGGGCGCGCCGTTGTAGCCGGTGGAGAGGATGCGCTTGTTTTTCACAAAGAGAGCACCCACCTGGTTTCGCAGGCAGGTGGAGCGCTTGGCAACCACGGTGGCGATCTCCATGAAGTACTGGTCCAGGGCGGGGCGGATGATGGGCAGCATTTGCTATGACAGTTGCTCTTCTGGCTTAAGAAGATCACTGCCGCAGAAGCTTCTTGAGAGGCAGACCCGGCTAGGAGAAGGGAGCCATCTTGGATGAAAAATTTATTGTAGCTGGAGCGACGGTCTTTGCTCAGGAGGCATGTTCTCTGGCTCGAATCTGGATTTGGATCGTGTTGCTTGCCTTTTTTGCGGTGGGATTGTCAGTCGGGGCAAATGATCGGGTCGTTCCTGCCAGCCGGATCCTGGAGCAGATCAGAGCTGGCGAGCCAATAGAGTACGATGGCTTTACCATCACAGGCGACCTGGATCTCGACGGGCTGGACGATTATTCGCCATTCGCCAATGAAGCTCTATGCTATCCGGTAAACCACACGAATCTCTCCGAGAAGAAAAAGATCATGGCATCACTGATACGAATCACCAACTGCACGATCAAGGGCGAGGTGAATTTTAACAATACAAGGTTCGACAGGCCCTTTGATCTTGAAGATACCAGATTCGAGGGGCATGCCGGATTCAGAGGCGCAGTATTCCAAGAAGATGTGAACCTGTCAAATGTGCAATTCAGTAAGAATGCAGATTTTCTGGGATCAATATTTCGCAAGAGTGCCAGCTTCAATGATGCTCAGTTCCTTGGTTATGCGGATTTTGAGGGGGCATGTCTTAAAAATTATACTAATTTGCAATGCGATTTTGCAAATATTGCTGACTTCAAGATCACTCATTTTGACGGTACTGCTTGCTTTGATGGCGCGGAGTTCAACGATACTGCATACTTCGATGGAGTGGAGTTCAACCAAACAGCCAATTTCAATGATGTGGTCTTCAACCGCTCTGTCTATATCAATGACGCGGACTTCAATGGAAATGCCTACTTTAATCGGGCTGTCTTTAATGGCACCGTCGACTTCATTAAGGTTAACTTTTGCAGACATGTCGATTTCGTCGAAGCCGAATTTAAATACTCAACCCTCTTTTTGGAAGTCAGTTTTAAGGATACATCCAACTTCAAGAATGCTGAATTTAATGAAGATGCGAATTTCAAGGGCTCTTCTTTCAATGGCATTGCCTACTTTAGTGGCTCTCGCTTTAGCAACAATGCCAACTTCGATGGTGTTTTCTTCAACAGAAGTTCCGATTTTATTCTCGTTGAAATCAATGGTTCAGCCAGCTTCCATGGCGCGGTCTTTAACGACACGGTCCTGTTTGATAGCGTTATCCTCAATCGCACTACGGACTTCGGTGAAGCAGTCTTCAAAGGCTCCGCGGACTTCTCTGGTGGAGACTTCAATATAACCGATTTTTCAGATGCCGAATTCAATAAGGAGGCTCATTTCGAAGAAGCTCAGTTTGCCGGAAAGGCATCTTTCAATAACGTTCGCTTCTATGAAGATGCTCTTTTCGAAGGTGCCGACTTTAATGGAAAGCTCTCACTCACCCGGACCAGATATGATAAATTGTATATCCGATGGTATAATATTACTAGCCTTGTCTACGATGATGCCGCCTACATGTCCCTTATGAAGAACTTCAAGGACTTGGGCTACTATGAGGACTACGATAGCTGCTACTTCCAATACCGCAAAGCGCACCGGGACCAGCCTTGGCCGACGGTGGACGTTTTAGAGCAATTCGTAAGGAAGAAATTCATAGATTATCCCCTGGAGTGGTTTTACGGCTACGGCACAAAGCCCTTCAATGCCGCACTATTCTCCCTGGGAATAGTCTTGATCTTCGCAGCATTCTGGTGGGGCATAGGACTAGGCGGGCTGAAGGATAAAACCGGGGAAAAACTGAAGGACAGTACTGGAAAAAGCCAGGAGGACGATGACGAGTGGCTGGACGGCGATATTACCGATATCCTCGCCTTCAGCACCACCGTCTTTCTATCCGGAACGAAGCTCTTTATCGATCCGCCGCCTCTTCCCAGGATCGAAGGGCGTTCCCGATCCCTGATCAAGAAGGCCTTCATCCTGGAGAGGGTGCTGGGCGCGTTGTTCTCGGTCCTGTTCTTCATCGCCATCAGCGGAACGATTGCCCGGGCATCTTAATCAAAGATGAAAAATGAAAGAAAAAGGCCCCCTGTCGAGAGACGGGCTGAGCCTGCCTGCTACCCAACGAGCAGCAGCTCATCCTTCTGCCCGGTGGCCGTGCCCGTGTAGCTCTCCGTGACCGTTTCAGTCAGCTTTCCCGCGGCATTGTAGGTTGCAGTCAGCCGGTAGCTGACGCCGTTTGTCTCTTCCATCACCACTCCCTCCGGGCCGCTCTCCAGGACGCTGGTAGTCATGCCGGTATCAGCATCGTAATCTACCGCGCCCGGCTGCAGGGAGAGCGCCTCCTCCGGCACCCAGAATCCCATGAGCTGAGCTATTCCCGAGACCATTGGCACATAGGGCGGCTGCGTCGCCTCCTCGGTGTAGGTCTGCTGCCGTCCCTCCGCGTACCGGCTGTGCGCCGCCTGTATCTTCAGCTCTGAGGCCAGAGCGGAGACTGTGGGTGGCACGTCAGGCAATTGAGGCAGCCAGAATGAATGCCTGCCCTGATAGCTGAGGACAGCTCCCGACCTCGCCCAGTCTGGAAGCTTCCCATCCTTCCAGGGAATGTCCACTGCTCTCAAGTTGACCAGCTTCAGGATGGCATTCTGGCCGCGAGTGAGAGCGCCACCCGTGTCTGTGGGCAGGCTCGAGCTGTAGTCGGCGGTGTGGTAGAGCATTATGCCGCTTTTCAGATCATAGACCATGCCCAGCGATAAGCTCTGACTGGACTGGAAATTTAACCGGATGACATTGTAGGTCTTTCCGTTCAGTTCATATGTCCCGCGGGTAACGGTAAGATCATCGTCCGCCCTATCCGGGATAGATTGGAGAACCTGGGGATTGCACCAGAATTCGCCGCAGCCAGCAGGAGTCACCGATCCGTAAGAGTTGACCCTCTTCATCGCTCCCAGGGTCGCGTCCGGTGCGAAGGCGACCGTCCAGGTGGCAGCCTTTCCCGCCTCCATTGCCACCACCGTAACCTGGACAAGGCCCGCGCCCGCATCCCCGCCCACGAATTCGATATCCCCGCCGGTCTCTGATTCCGGGGAGCCGGTTATCATCTCGTAGGTGGCCCGCAGACCCTCCTCAATAGCCGGCGGGGCGGCGGCAGATGCCAGCTGCGGAAACCTGATAATCATTGGATTGTCCATGCCGCTGGGCAGAGTCCTCCGGGATGCGTCCGATGCAGCCCCGCTGGCAGAGAGGACCAGCAGTATTGATAATATGAGCAGAGCAGTCTTCATCTCAATTCCTCTATGGCATTCATTCTGGGCATTCTTCCTTAACATAAGATTAATATCCCCCACCAGACATCGAATTGACCTTATGTCTATTCATTGGGCTGACGTCATCGCCGAGAAGCTTGAGAAGAGCGGCCCGCACACCATCGCCACGGGCATAACCCCGTCGGGTCCTGTTCATATCGGAAACATGCGCGAGGTCATGACGGCAGAGGCCGTCTACCGCGCCCTTCTGGACCGGGGTGTAGAGGCCAAGCTCATCTACATCGCCGACACCTACGACCGCCTGCGCAGGCTCTATCCATTCCTGCCGGAGAGCTTTACCGAACACATCGGAAAGCCGCTCTCGGAAATACCCTGCCCCACGGGCTGCTGCAGTAGCTACGCCGACCATTTCCTGACCCCATTCTTGAAGAGCATGGAGCGGCTGGGCATCAAGCCCATTGTCTACCGCGCCGACCAGCTCTATAAGGAAGGCAAATACAACGAAGCCATTAAAACGGCACTCTCGCGCAGGGACGACATCGCCCGCATTCTCAAGGAGGTATCCGGGCGCGACGTTCCCGAAGGCTGGAGCCCCTTTGATGCCATCTGCTCGACCTGCGGTCGCACTAACACCACCCGGGTCACCGGCTTCGATCTGGACGCTGAGACGGTAGACTACGAATGCTCCTGCGGCTCGAAGGGCACCGTCTCCATGAGCGGCGGAGGAAAGCTGGTCTGGAGGGTGGACTGGCCGGCCCGCTGGCCGATCTTTAAAGTTACTGTCGAGCCCTTCGGCAAGGACCACGCCACATCCGGAGGATCCTACGACACAGGAAAGCGCATCAGCGAAGAGATCTACAACTACCCGGCTCCTTTCCCCATGGTCTACGAGTGGATTCATCTCAAAGGAGTGGGAGCCATGCACAGCTCCACTGGAATCGTGGTCACCATCCAGGAGATGCTGGACGTGGTTCCGCCCGAGGTCCTGCGCTACCTGATCATCAGAAACAAACCCGAAAAGCACATCGAGTTCGACCCAGGCCTGCCGCTGCTCTCTCTGGTTGATGAGTACGACCAGAGGAAGGGCGACGAGAGGGCCATAGAGCTATCCAACCCAAGCAAGAGCGGGCCCTTCGAGATTCCATTCCGCCATATGGTTACCGCAGTGCAGATTGCACGCGGCGATGATGATGCACTCTTCGTAGCCCTGAAGAGATCCGGCTACGATGTTTCGACCCGCCGCGATGAGATCCTGGGCCGGGCAAGAAATGTAAAAACGTGGCTAGACAAATATGCTCCCGCCTACGTCAAGTTCCAGCTTCAGGAGACTCTTCCCTCCTCTGTCAAGAACCTCACCCCCGAAGAGAGGAAGGGCCTGGGAATCCTGGCTGAGCAGCTGGACGACAAAACCGCAGCCGAGATTCATGAGCTGGTCTATGCTGTCGCCAAGGAGCAGGGCTTGGACTCCAAGAAGTTCTTCCAGGCAATCTATCTGACATTCCTGGGAGACCGGCAGGGCCCCAAGGTGGGGTGGTTCCTGGCCAGCCTGGAGAGGGAATTTGTAAAGAGCAGGCTGCTACAGGCGGCTGCTGCATAATCAAAAAAAGAAAAAAAAACAAGAAAGAAAAACAAAAAAAAACATGGATGACTGTGACAGGGGCCTTGCGGGGCGCGGGATCTACCTTTCCGGCCCCCTCTTCTCGCGGGCGGAGATCGCCTGGGGTGAGCGGGTCAAGGGATTTTTAGAGGACCGGCTGGATGGCGTCCGGATCATCTGGCCCCACGAGCTGGTCACTTGCCAGGCGACGGCTGAGCAGATCTTTCAGGCCAATCTGCGGGCATTGAAGGAATGCGACATCATGGTGGCCATGCTGGATGGCCCCCAGGTGGACGACGGCACCGCCTGGGAGATCGGCTGCTTCTTCATGCAGGGAAAGAGTGTCCTGGGGCTGAGAACCGATTTTCGCCGCGCTGGAGAGACTGACAGCTCACGGGTGAACCTCATGATCGAATGCTCCTGCCGGGCCGTGACCTCGAGTCTGGAAGAGCTGGCCGCGGCCCTCAAGGGGCTCCTCTATTGAATGCCGGATCGATCTACCCGGTCTTTGATGCTCCTCTTCTCCTGGTGGAGGGTGAGGAGCGCATCCTTGTGGCTGCTGATCTTCACCTGGGCCTGGAGCATGAGCTGTGGCTGGGAGGCGTTTCCATTCCCAGCCAGACCGGGAGGATCCTCGCGTCTCTTCTGGGCTTTTTGGAGGAGATAAAACCAGACCGTCTTCTGCTCCTGGGAGACATAAAGCATAACGTTCCCAGGACGAGCTGGCAGGAGAAGCGGGAGGTCCCCGAATTCCTGCGCCGGCTTTGCGATCGGACTGTTGTGGAGATAGTGCCGGGAAATCACGACAGCAATCTTGCGGATATGGCACCCCAGGGCGCGCAGGTGCGTTCCTCCTCCGGATTCGTCCTGGATGGCGTTGGCTACTTTCACGGTCACACCTGGCCAGATGAGAGGGTCTTGCGCGCGAAAACCCTGGTGGCCGGTCACCTGCACCCGGCGATAAGGCTCTATGATCCTCTCGGCCACTCTTATTCCCGTCCGGTCTGGGCAAAAGCCAGGCTCTCCAGTCGCGCAGTAGAAGAACATTACGGTTTTTGCGGGGATAGCGAGATCATTGTCGCGCCAGCCTTCAACGGCCTTTGCGGCGGCCTGCCCCTCAATGAGCCGGTAGAAGAGATGCGCGGGCCGCTCCTGGCTATGGCCAACTGGGATGGGGCGCGTCTTTACCTGCTGGACGGAACCGACCTGGGCACACTGGAAGAGATTAAGAGGGCGCAGAGAAAGATCAAAAAAGGCGCAAGAATTATTGCCGCCGCTCAGGATGATATTGCTCATGATGATGCTCATAAAAACGAAGGCGATTACCAATGAATGACAAAGAGAGGCTCCTGGAGATGCTCAAGGAAAGGTCCCTTGAGGTGAGGCCGGTCACCCTGTCCTCAGGCAAGATCAGCGACTATTACATGGACTGCAAACGTGTAACTCTGAGCCCGGAGGGAGCTTACCTCACAGGCAGCCTGATGCTGGAGATGATCCGTCCGGAGGTTTCCGCGGTTGCCGGCCTTACTCTGGGCGCGGACCCAATAGTCTCGGCCATATCGGTTCTGAGCC